>NC_007494.2:2500-32500 GCF_000012905.2 Cereibacter sphaeroides 2.4.1
AGGAAGCTCCAGGAGACATATCAAGTAGGGCGGGACACGTGAAATCCTGTCTGAAGATCGGGGGACCACCCCCGAAGGCTAAGTACTCCTTGCTGACCGATAGCGAACCAGTACCGTGAGGGAAAGGTGAAAAGCACCCCGACGAGGGGAGTGAAACAGTACCTGAAACCGGACGCCTACAAGCAGTCGGAGGGTCCATGAGACCTGACGGCGTACCTTTTGTATAATGGGTCAACGACTTGGTCTCACGAGCAAGCTTAAGCCGGTAGGTGGAGGCGCAGCGAAAGCGAGTCTTAAAAGGGCGTCGAGTTCGTGGGATCAGACCCGAAACCAGGTGATCTAGCCATGAGCAGGATGAAGTCAGGGTAACACCTGATGGAGGTCCGAACCAACACCCGTTGAAAAGGGTCTGGATGACTTGTGGCTAGGGGTGAAAGGCCAATCAAACCTGGAGATAGCTGGTTCTCCGCGAAAGCTATTTAGGTAGCGCCTCGGACGAATACCTCGGGGGGTAGAGCACTGCATGGATGATGGGGGCCCACAGCCTTACTGAGTCTAAGCAAACTCCGAATACCCGAGAGTACTATCCGGGAGACACACGGCGGGTGCTAACGTCCGTCGTGAAGAGGGAAACAACCCTGACCTGCAGCTAAGGCCCCCAATTCGTGGCTAAGTGGGAAAGCATGTGGGACGGCCAAAACAACCAGGAGGTTGGCTTAGAAGCAGCCATCCTTTAAAGATAGCGTAACAGCTCACTGGTCTAGATAAGCTGTCCTGCGGCGAAGATGTAACGGGGCTCAAGCCACGAGCCGAAGCTCAGGATGCACAGCAATGTGCGTGGTAGCGGAGCGTTCCGTGATATAGCTCATTGTGTGTTTATCGAACGCACCACCGGTCCGAACGAGGGCACTGCCCTCAAGTAGCGAAGCGGTAGGGCGCGCGGTAGCGCACACAAAGAGCTTTCTGTGAAGCCGGGCCGTAAGGCATCCGGTGGAGAGATCGGAAGCGAGAATGTTGACATGAGTAGCGACAAACAGGGTGAGAGACCCTGTCGCCGAAAGTCCAAGGGTTCCTGCTTAAAGCTAATCTGAGCAGGGTAAGCCGGCCCCTAAGGCGAGGCCGAAAGGCGTAGTCGATGGGAACCAGGTTAATATTCCTGGGCCAGGAGGATGTGACGGATCGCAGGTGTAGTTCGGTCTTATCGGATTGACCGGGCTGCTGAGCGGTCCCTGGAAATAGCCCTCCATCAGACCGTACCCCAAACCGACACAGGTGGACTGGTAGAGAATACCAAGGCGCTTGAGAGAACCACATCAAAGGAACTCGGCAAAATGCCTCCGTAAGTTCGCGAGAAGGAGGCCCCGTCTGTAGGCAACTATGGGCGGGGGGCACAAACCAGGGGGTGGCGACTGTTTACTTAAAACACAGGGCTGTGCGAAGCCGCAAGGCGACGTATACAGTCTGACGCCTGCCCGGTGCTGGAAGGTTAAAAGGAGGAGTGCAAGCTCCGAATTGAAGCCCCAGTAAACGGCGGCCGTAACTATAACGGTCCTAAGGTAGCGAAATTCCTTGTCGGGTAAGTTCCGACCTGCACGAATGGCGTAACGATCTCCCCGCTGTCTCTGATGTGGACTCAGCGAAATTGAACTGTGTGTCAAGATGCACACTTCCCGCGGTTAGACGGAAAGACCCCATGAACCTTTACTATAGCTTCGCACTGGCATCAGGATTGTGATGTGCAGGATAGGTGGTAGGCATCGAAGCGGGGACGCCAGTTCCCGTGGAGCCAACCTTGAGATACCACCCTTCGCCATCTTGATGTCTAACCGCGGCCCGTTATCCGGGTCCGGGACCCTGCGTGGTGGGTAGTTTGACTGGGGCGGTCGCCTCCCAAACAGTAACGGAGGCGCGCGATGGTGGGCTCAGACCGGTCGGAAATCGGTCGTCGAGTGCAATGGCAGAAGCCCGCCTGACTGCAAGACTGACAAGTCGAGCAGAGACGAAAGTCGGCCATAGTGATCCGGTGGTCCCGAGTGGAAGGGCCATCGCTCAACGGATAAAAGGTACTCTGGGGATAACAGGCTGATGATGCCCAAGAGTCCATATCGACGGCATCGTTTGGCACCTCGATGTCGGCTCATCTCATCCTGGGGCTGGAGCAGGTCCCAAGGGTATGGCTGTTCGCCATTTAAAGAGGTACGTGAGCTGGGTTTAGAACGTCGTGAGACAGTTCGGTCCCTATCTGCCGTGGGTGTAGGAGACTTGAGAAGAGTTGCCCCTAGTACGAGAGGACCGGGGTGAACGATCCACTGGTGGACCAGTTGTCGTGCCAACGGCAGTGCTGGGTAGCTATGATCGGACAGGATAACCGCTGAAGGCATCTAAGCGGGAAGCCCCCTTCAAAACAAGGTCTCCCTTGAGGGCCGTGGAAGACCACCACGTCGATAGGCCAGAGGTGTAAGCGCAGCAATGCGTTCAGCTGACTGGTACTAATTGCCCGATAGGCTTGATCTGACCCGGTAACAGCAAGGCTCAAAAGCCAACGCTCTACCCCAGATCAGAAGCAATAGACCCGGAACAAGCAAAAGCCTGATGTTGTCGTTTCTTCTCCGGTCTGGTGGCCATAGCACGAGCAAAACACCCGATCCCATCCCGAACTCGGCAGTTAAGTGCCGTCGCGCCAATGGTACTGCGTCTCAAGACGTGGGAGAGTAGGTCGCCGCCAGACCTGAAAAGAAACGAATATCCCTCTCAACGATACAAAACACCCGGACGCGGGGTGGAGCAGCCCGGTAGCTCGTCAGGCTCATAACCTGAAGGCCGCAGGTTCAAATCCTGCCCCCGCAACCAGGATCCTGTCACATTATCAATAACGTGCGCCCGCCGGTTGGTGGGCTTTGCTGTCTGCCTGGCGGGACGACAACAGGTCAACAGCCGGACGGAAACGTTGCAAGATCAGTGGGATATGGGGACCACAGGACGAGGAGCGCGCGAAAACCGCTTACAAACGCGCTTGGCATGAAAGGCGGTCTATTCGGGCGTCTCGGCCTCGTCTTCGACAGGCTCGTCCGTCACTGACCTGCGATAGATCGACTTCCCTGTCGCCGCCTTGATCAGCCCCAGCAGAGCCTCCTGGCGCTGCGCTACGGAGCCTTTGAAGTCAGGCGGATTTCGTCAGCCAAGCCCGCCTCGAGAACCAGTCGGACGTTCTACGAACTGTGCGGGACAAGCCCGGTCATTCCGTCTCGGCATAGGGAGGAAGCCGATCCTTCCCGGGAAAGGCGGGCAGAGCGCTCATCACCTGAGCGCGCAAGGCTGTCCACCAGGTGCCGAGCGACGTGATGAGGATTCCGAGAAGAAGCAGGACCACCGCCTTGTGGACCGGTCCGCCGCCCTGTTGTCCTCCCTGCACCAGCCAAGCGATGACGAGCGCGAAGTAGACGATCCCCGCGGTCAGGAACGAGCGGCGATCGATGATCAGGGCGATCATCGTGACGACCAGGAGAGCCGCCGCGGTCGACAGGACGCCGACGGTGCCGCCCATGTTGAACAGGGTCATGGCCACGGTATTGACCAGTGCCGGAGCTGCCAGCAGGTGCAGCCAGAAGCCGGTCGCGGAATGACGGCCAAGCCGATAGGGATCTCGGCTGTCGAACCAGATGCCCGCCGCGAAGGCCATGATGCCGAAGACGAGCGTGGTCATCGAGAAGAGCGGACTTCTCTGGAGGTCGAAGATCAGGCCATGAAAGCTGGTCGAGACTGCTCGTGCACCTGCGATGCCGGACGTCAAGGCGTAGAGCGCCACGAGAACCGCGACGCCCAGCACAAACAGGGTGAAGGGCAGGCGAAACCGCCTGTACCACAGCCCGAGCGCGCCGGCCGTCGCCAGCGCCGACAGCGCGATCCCGCCATGATCTCCCGCCCGGAAGAAGAACAGCGGCGAAAGCAGGAATATCGCCCCGCCGAAGATGCAGACGAGTACGATGCTCGGGAGCATCATGCGTCGCTTCAGCGTGAAGTACTCGGCACCTCCCCATGCCATGGCGGCGCAGGCCGCCGACACCAGGAGCACGACCCGGCCACCCCCTCCGAGCGCCCCCACGAGCAGGACGACTGCCGCGAAGATGATCCCGAGACCGACCGCGACGAAGATTTCGGCAAAGCCGCGGAAGAACTCGAAAGGCTCGTCCTCGGCCGGCAGCGCCATACGCCGTCCGGCGCGATCATGGGCAAGGGCAGCGACTGCCGATGCCTGCGCCTCGGTCAGGTATCCGGCGGCAACGCCGGCGCGCAGATCTTCGGATGTTAAGGGTATCTTGTCCACGAATTACCTCTTGCTGGCAGTCAACAGTGATGCCGTGCCAATGTCCGTCACGCCGTGCCCGGTTTTCCGGATATCTTCCCGATCATTGTCGCGCCGGCAAGCTCCCGTTGTCCGGAGGCGCAGCTGTTTCAGCCGGACTGAAGTGTGCATCCACGGCATCACCGCATGGATCGGCGTTACGCTCGATCCATAGGAGCCGCACCGGCACGTCGAGATGTTTGGCATTGTGCGCCGCCGCGTGGTCGCTGAGTGTTTGGATAGGGAATGGGGCAACGTGGAGAGCATTCATCTTTGAGTGAATGACAGTGCTTCAGAAATTCCGAATATTGCAGAGTGAGGCGTTTAAACTAGTGAAAACTCGCCTGAAAGGACGTCGCGGTCAGCGTGACATGCGCGTCCAGCGGCGGGTGCAACTCGAACGCCTTCGGCTCGCGCGCGAAGTTCCACAGGCGGAAAAGGGACCATTCCGAGCGCCGCTCCTCGGCCACGGCCAGCTCGTTGCGGCTGATGTGGAAGGGTGTACGTTCCCAGCCATTCGTCGTTTTCACCTCGATCAAGCGCGGACGGCCATCCGGCGCAAAGCTGGCGATGTCGTAGCCGGCTCCGTCGCCGTCCTCCTCCGACACCCACCGGACCTTGCGCGCAAGATCATCGCAGCCCGCTGATTTGAGGAATGCACGTTCGTGCGCCAGAACGCGCTCCTCTCCGGCGCGGCCGAGGGCGCGGTTGCGCTCGTCTCTCGCCGCGACATCGAATTTACGGGCGATGTGCAGCATCTGCTCCAGCTCCTGCGGCGGCGGCTGGTTCGACAGCGTGGGCGGCGGCCCGATCCAGATCGGCCGCGCCTCTGCCAGATCGGTCGGCGGTGGTGCCGCAGGATGGCGGCCGATCCAGGCCGGGTTCAGCGCCAGCCAGCGCGCCACCGCATCCATCAGCGTCATCTGGAAATTGAAGGCAGGCTTGTAACCCGGGATCCAGTCCTCACCGAGCCCCTTCAGTACGGCGCTGATGTTCTGGTGCTTGAACTCGACCGATCCCGCGGACCGATCGTTCAATCGCGGCAGAAGCCCGCGCCGGTGCTCGGCCTTGTTGTAGGGGCGACCAGAGATGTCGTCGGCCAGCATCGCGAAGTAATCCGCGACGATCAGGTCGTTCTCCTGATCTGTCCAGGACCCGTTCGACATCGTGCCAGGCTAGAGAACGAAACTGCGTTTGTCATCAGAGACTTCGCGCAAAGCTCCCAGGACATGCCAACGACCACGCCGCCCGTGTTGCGTCTCCGTCGCCGTTGAGACGAGCCGGAACCGGCAAAACGCGCGCGCCCGTCAGTTCACGGAAATATATGGGGATTTTGAATCCGTTTCGCCGAGAGCGCAGGGCAGTTAGAAAGAGACGGTGGGCGCTCGGAGACCGATCTCGCGCAGCCGGCCAGTCTCACAGGGCAGATGGTCCCCGCAAATCCGTTGGCACATGAAGAAAAAGGCCGCGCGAGAGGCCTGTTTTCGGGTTTGCGATGGGCAATGGCCGAGGGGACAGGCCCGCGATCCAATGTTCTCTAACCCTGACGCGCCGGGAACAGGATGGGCCTTATTCAGAAAATTCACATCTGGGCAGATACTTACCCGAAATCCTGCTTGAAGCGATCCATCTGATGCATCCGCTCGTGAAGGATCGTCACGATGCCGATGTCCGCATTTGACAGCCGCCGCCAGTATACGAAATGCCGCTCGTAGCGGAAGAAGTATCCTTCCACTACGAACTCGGCTGGTACGGGCCTCGACATGACGCCGCGTGTATCGATCTGCTCGAAGGCGGCGAACAGACCGGTGATGTAGGTTTCGGCCTGTGCCGTGCCCCAGTGGTCGCGGGTATATCTATAGATCTCATCGAGGCGGACAGAGGCCGTCTCCTGGACTCGGATTGCCAAGGGCTCAGGTCCGGTTCCGGGCGATGACCTCCGCAGCGGTCAGCGGCATGTAACTGTCCTCGGGCGCGGCATAGGCACGGTTGAGTTCGGCCTTCAGGCGATCGAACGCCTCGCGCTCCGCACGCTCCTTGTCGCGACGGATCAGGTCGCGGATGTACTCGCTGACATTCTCGTAGGCGCCGTCTTCGCCGACATTGGTCGCAACGAACTCGCTGAGGGCGCCGCTAACGCGGATGGTCATGGTGGTGGTGCGGGGCATGGCGCTCTCCCTGCTCGGTGCGTATGCAAGATAATCAAAATCGAACACGAGGCAAGGGGAGCGAGGCCGGCGACACCTTCCCCTATCGGCGCTCCCGGTCCTCGGCCTCCTCCACGATCAGCCGGCCCGCCAGCGCGAGCAGCGCGATCAGCACGGCATCGGAGTGACGCGCAAGCGACACGAGGTGCTCTCCGCTCGGCCCCCGCTCGCCTGCGAACCAGTATTTCACGGTTCGCTCGCTGGCGCCTGACCACCGCATGGCGGACTTGATCGCCCGGTGGGTCGATCCGAGCTCGGCGTGCAATGCCATGGCCATCGCGGCGCGATAGTCGCCGGGGATCTCATCGAGGCGCACAACTGTGCCCATCTTCGGCACAACTGTGCCCATCTTCACGCGCATCTTCATGTTTCTCTCCGCTAGATCTTTGGAGAGCCATGAAAACGGCAGAATCCATCTGTTCCCGCGGCGGTCCGGTTTGGCCGCCTGTGGGACGGACCATTCACTTGAAGGTGGCCGATATGAACTGCGAAGCGGGACCGCAGATCATCGAGCGCATGGACGGCCGCGCGCCGCAGGCGATGCGCCAATGCGCCGGGAACAGAAAGAAATTGCCCTTTTACGGAAACGACTTTCCGGCTCTCGCATGCTCGAATGATCGCGGCAGCATGCAGAACGGTCCGGACCGTCCCGACCGGATTGCTGCGACGTGAACCGGAGTCGGCCAGATGCGAGGGCGTGAGGCAAGCAGGGAGACTGGCGCCAGCCAATCAGATCCCGACGTGCCCGCCGTCGCCTACGTCCGGATGTCGACCGATCACCAGAAGTATTCGACAGAGAACCAGTTGGACGTCATCCGCAGCTATGCGGCCGCCCGCGGCCTGCAGATTCTGCGCGTTTTCGAGGACTCTGGGCGCTCAGGCCTCCGTCTCGATGGTCGCGAGGCGCTGCAGAACCTGATGGGCGAAGTTCAATCAGGCCGGGCCGACTTCAAGGCCATCCTCGTCTACGACGTCAGCCGTTGGGGCCGGTTTCAGGATGCCGACGAAGGCGCCTACCACGAGCACGTATGTTCCCGTGCCGGCATCCGGGTCCACTACTGCGGCGAGCAGTTCGAGAACGACGGCAGCATCGGCTCGAACCTCCTGAAAACCGTCAAGCGCGTGATGGCGGGCGAATACAGCCGCGAGCTGTCGGTGAAGGTCTTCGCCGGGCAATGCCGCCTCGTGGAGCTTGGCTATCGCCAGGGCGGCGCCGCCGGATACGGGCTGCGGCGGGTTCTGATCGACGAGCACGGCAGCCCGAAGGGCGAGCTGTCCCGTGGCGAGCAGAAGAGCCTGCAGACCGACCGAGTGATCCTGGTGCCCGGCCCCGAGGAAGAGCAGCGGGTCGTCCAGCGCATGTACGCGATGTTCGTCGACGAGGGGCGGCCGGAGCGCGAGATCGCGAAGATTCTGAATGCCGATGGACACCGGACCGATCTTGACCGTCCATGGACGCGTGCGACCGTCCATCAGGTGCTGACCAGTGAAAAATACATCGGGAACAATGTCTTCGCGAAGGTGTCGTTCAAGCTGAAGCAGCGCCGCGTGGTGAACCCGCGGGAGATGTGGATCCGCGCCGAGGGTGCCTATCCCGCCATCGTCGATCAGGCGCTGTTCCTGCGTGCGCGGGAGATCGTGGATGCGCGAAGCCGGCATTTCTCGGACGAGCAACTGCTCGACGCGCTGCGCGCGATCCTCCGGCGACAAGGCATGCTGTCGGGCCTGATCATCGACGAGGAGGAAAACCTGCCGTCCTCCAGCGCCTATCGCAGCCGCTTCGGCAGCCTCCTGCGCGCCTACCGCTTGATCGGATACGAGCCGGATCGCGACTACAGCTATATCGAGGCAAACCGGGCTCTGCGGCAGGCCCATCCGCAGGTCGTGGCCGAAATCATAGCTGGCGTCACCCGGCATGGCGGGTCGGCCGTGCAGGACCCTGACACCGATCTGGTTCGCGTCAACGACGAGTTCACGGTGTCCATCGTGCTGGCGCGCTGCACGGCGACGGCGGCCGGATCGCTGCGCTGGCGCATCCGCCTCGACACCGGCCTCGTGCCCGACATCACGATCGCCGTGCGCATGGACGAGGTGAACGAGGCGCCGCGCGACTACTATGTGCTGCCCAGCATCGACATGACCGTCGGGAAACTGAAGCTCGCCGAGCAGAACGGGCTCGCGCTCGATGCGTACCGGTTCGACACGCTCGACTTCTTCTACGCGCTCGCCTCGCGGGCCAGGATCGCGGAGGTGGCCTGATGCCCGACGACATGGGGCCGACCGGCCAGAAGCAGGTGACTCTGATCCCGACCGAACGGATCCGGGTTCTCAATCCCCGCGTCCGCAACCGTCGCACCTTCGAGGCGATGGTGGAGAACATTGCACGCATCGGCCTGAAGCGCCCGATCACCGTGGCGCCGCGCGCCGGGACCGATCCGCAGGAATACGACCTGGTCTGCGGTCAGGGCCGCCTCGAGGCCTTCATCGAACTGAAGCAGGACCACATCCCCGCCATCGTGATCGAGGCCGACGAAAGCGATTGCCTCGTCATGAGCCTCGTCGAAAACTGTGCGCGGCGGCAGCACAACCCCATCGATCTGATGCGCGAGATCGGCGCGCTCCGCCAGCGTGGCTACAACGACCGTCAGATTGGCGAAAAGATCGGCGTGTCCACCGAATATGTGAACATGATCGCGGGGCTGCTGGAGAAAGGCGAGGAGCGCCTGGTTTCGGCCGTGGAAACCGGGGTGCTTCCGCTGAATCTGGCCATCGAGATATCCAAGACCGACGCGAAGGGGGCGCAGAAAGCGCTCATGGACGCCTACACCCAGAACAAGCTGCGGGGACGGAAGCTGGCACTGGTGCGCCGCCTGATCCAGCAGCGCGAACTGCGCGGTCCGCAACTCCACAGCAATCCGCTCGGACGCAAGCCTCCGAAACGGGCGCTGACGAGCGAGGGCCTTGTCCGGGCGTATCAGCAGGAGGCCACGCGCCAGAAGCTCCTGATCAAGAAGGCCGAGCTCACTCAGAGCCGGCTGATGTTCGTGCGCGAGGCCTTCCGCAAGCTCCGCGCGGACGGTCACTTCATGACCCTGCTCAGGGCGGAGGGGCTTGAGACGATGCCCGCCGATCTCGCGCGTTCCCGGACCGAGGGGGCACCTACATGAAGCGCGACGCTCGCGACGCCCCGAAGAGCATCACGCTCGGGTTCGAGGCGGACTGTGTCACCCTCCCCATCGACGCGATCCTGCCGCTGCGCGCTTTGGGCAAGTCCGCGAAATCCAGTCGGAAGTACCGGCAGATCGCGGCCTCCATCGCCCAGATCGGGATCGTCGAGCCGCCCGTCGTGGTTCGGAACCCCGACAGGTCGGCCACCTGGTTGCTGCTGGACGGCCACATGCGGATCGAGGCGTTGAAGGACGCAGGCGGGAGCGAGGTGGAATGTCTCGTTTCCACCGACGACGAGGCTTTTACCTACAATCGTCAGATCAGCCGCCTTGCGCCGATCCAGGAACACAAGATGATCCGCAAGGCGATCGAGCGCGGCGTGCCTGAGGAGAAGATCGCGCTCGCTCTCGACCTCAACATGAGCAGCATCCGGCGCAAGGCGCGCCTGCTGGACGGCATCTGCGAAGAAGCCGTCGCCATCCTGAAGGACAAGCCCTGCACGAACGCCGTCTTCGATGCGCTGCGCAAGATGAGGACCATGCGCCAGATCGAGGCGGCCGAGCTTCTGGTCAACGCAAACAACTATTCCGTCGCCTACGTGAATGCGATCCTCGCAGGAACGCCGCAGGCCCAGCTGGTCGAGTCGTCCAAGCCGAAGAAGGTGAAAGGCATCACGCCTGACGCGATGGCGCGCATGGAACAGGAGCTGGCCCGCCTTCAGGAGGGCATCGCCTCGATCCAGGACACCTACGGCGAGGACCATCTGCATCTGACCGTGATCAAGGGCTATGTCGGCAAGCTGCTCGGGAACGCCCGGGTCGTCCGCTACCTTGCGCAGAACCATCCCGAGTTCCTCGGAGAGTTCCAGACGATCACCGAGATCACGCCGGCCGAGGCCGATGCCGCCGAGTAGCCGTTCGCGGCGAATGAAGGGAACCCTGACCCGATAAGCGCGGGGACCGCGGCAGACGCCGGACTGCGGGCCGGATCGAGCGCGGCGGTGGGGATGGCGGCCAACCCGCTCGGATCCCACCAGCCCGGCTCGAGATCTCGCCGGCCGCGCGGCCGCCTGGCGGCTGCGCTCCGTTCGGGCGTGTCGGAGACAGGGCTATTCCGGCATTCCCACTTACTGCGTTCAGGATGCGTTAGTCCCCGTCGGGCAGCCAAGAAAGTGTTCCGCCGTCGGTTGACATTCAGTGAGTGCCAAGAGAACCGAAAAAGGTTGGACCCCGCTCACGATGGGTTGCCCGACTGCAATGTCATGGATGAAGGCCTTCGCTTCTGAAAAGCCAGGCGGGCCATTGACCAGCGATCTTTCCAAAGCGGCCGCCTGATCTTGCCAAAACTCGACTGGACCTGCTTCCGGGGGGACGCCTTGCGACGCTTCAGGGCCAGCTCTCTGTTCATGATCTCGGCTTGAAAACAAGTGCTTATGATCGCTCCTCTCGCCGAACGGACATTTCTTTCTGGCTCGCGAGTTCGTAAAGCATGGCCGGTTCCGGACAGTTATTTTACTCCACAGTTCGAAGTCGGCCGCTGCCTGTCGCGGCGAATGAGAGGCTTTGACGATCACGACTTGTTCGGGTTTGGCGTTAACGCAATAAGCGCGACGCGCAGATATCGGATACAGAACACCTCTTCGCTCAGAACTTATATCACGGCCGCTAAGGAAGGACGCCGCGATGCGACTGTGTCACAACCTGAACCAGCGCTCGATGCTGCGCGGCCAATCGCACTAAAGCTCTCTTATGCCGGGTTTATTGCGCGTGACCGGGTGAATTGAGGCGCTTTTCGGAAGGATACCGCCGAGCGGTTCGAAGAGGTCTTGCACGCTGGCTTTGCACAGGACGAAGGGGACGAGATCGTGCTAACATGTGCAGGGTGGGACAGTACTCGACCATGATATTCTATCTCTCATCGGAATCGGAACGGCGGGCGCTTCAGGCGATGGTCGCCGGTGTTGTCCGACACCGTGGACGTGATATCGGCGATTTTCGCGTTCCCGACCTGGAGCCGCTTAAGTTGTGACGTTTCAGTGACGATCTTTCCGCGAACCACGCCGACAGCCGACTTTCTGTACAAGAGTATGGCCGCTTCAATCAGCATCTAGCTTTGTTGGCGGACCGCGTTCGCGTCGCGCGGTTTCTCAAAGCGATAGCTTGGGTGCCGTGCGGACGGACTATAGTTGATGTTGGCGCGGGCACCGGAGTTTGGGCGCTCGCTAAGACTCTGCTGCACAAGTTGTCCACTTAACCTTCTTTCCGTGCTAATCTTGGGAAGGAGGATCGGTTCATGGACCAGTCGACGAAGGCTCCGAAGGCGCGCCACCTTGTCGTAAGAGAGAAAGCGCATCCCGCGCTTTGCGGCGAGCTCGCGGGCGGCCTCGAACATTTGCGCCGCGTCCTGAGTATCGCCCGCGAGCTTGGCCTCCCAAGCCTCGATCATGGATTGTCAGATTTCCGGGGCCTTCGCAGCGGCCACTGTCGTGTCGCCCGTGTGCAGGGAAATCCAGACGTAATCGCGCGGCTCGATGCTCTTGAACCGGCGCGGCACGCGCTTGCGCATGTGGATCGTGTTGTTGCGGCGGGTGGTGCTCATCCCCCCGAATTGACCATTTCCGGCACCCTCTGTCACGCCCCTTTGTGCTGCAATCTGAGCGGCGTTTTGTGCAGCATCCTGTGCAGCAAAATCGGGCTTTGGCGGGACATTTCGAGGGGCCATGTCACTTATTTCCGAGTGATAACAGTAACTTGGCGAAACGACTGGTCGGGGAAATTGGCGGAGAGACAGGGATTCGAACCCTGGGTCGGCTCACACCGACAACGGTTTTCGAGACCGCCGCATTCGACCACTCTGCCACCTCTCCGCGTCAGGGGTCGTCGTGGAACGGGCATTTAGCGAAGCTCGCGGAGGCTTGCAAGGGACAAAACGACGGCAGGATCATGCCGCGGCGCAGCAGGGCCTCGGCTCGTCCCTTGGCAAGCGCCGGACAAGTCACTAGCTCTGTGCCAAACCCTCTCCCGAAGGCATTCCCATGGCCCTGCCATCGACCCTGATCCGACTGGTGCTCCTTCTCGGGACGGTCGCAGCCCCGCTGCCGGCTGTGGCGCAGACGGCGCCGGAGCCGTCCGTTCCCCTGCCGCACGACGGGCAGGCCATGGCGCCCGGCGTGCAGGTGGCCGCCCTCGAGGAGGCGCTGCGCATCGGAGACGTGATCGCCGTCATGCGCGAGGAGGGGCTCGAATATGGGTCGAGCCTCGAGGCGGAGCTGTTTCCGGAGCGCGGCGGATCCCGCTGGCGCGCGGTGGTCGGGCTGATCTACGACACCGAGAGCATGCGCAAGCGGTTCGATGCGGCGTTCGAGGCCGAGGTCGCCCAGGATCCCGAAGCCATCGGGCAGATGTTCGATTTCTTCGCCAGCGACATCGGCCAGCGCATCCTGCAGCTCGAGATCGAGGCGCGGCGCGCCCTGCTCGACGAGGCGGCGGAAGAGGCGGCGAAAGTGGCCGTTGAGGAAATGAGCGCGCGCAACGATCCGCGGCTCGAGCTTCTGCGCGAGTTCGCCGAGGCGAACGATCTGATCGAGCTGAATGTGGTGGGGGCGCTCAATTCGAATCTCGCCTTCTATCGCGGCATGGCGGACGGCTCGGCCTTCGAGCAGCCGATGAGCGAAGAGGACATGCTGGCGGATGTCTGGTCGCAGGAGGCCGACGTGCGCCGCGAGACGGAGGCCTGGCTCTTTCCCTATCTGGCCCTGGCCTACGGGTCGCTCTCCGACGCGGAGCTGAAGGACTATATCGCCTTCTCGAAGACGCCGGCCGGCAGGAAGCTGAACGCGGCCACCTTCCGCGCCTTCGATGCGGTCTTTTCGGCCATCTCGCGCGATCTCGGCCGGGCCGCGGCCCGGCAGATGCAGGGCGAGGATATCTGAGCTCCGGCGGCCGGGCGGGGCGCCGAGCAGCCCCCGGATACCGGCCACGGGATGACGAGATCTTGCGGCATATGCCCGCCGGAACGGCTTGACTCGCGGAGGCCTTTCCCGGATAAGCGCGCATCCCGGCCGGATCCTTTCGGCAGGGCTCTGCATCCGTTGGCGATCTGCCCTCTGGGACGGCCTTCGGAAAAATCACCATGACACCTCTCGGGGTGCGCTGTCCGAAGGCATCCAACGCCGGGTCGCACCGGGGCCGCAGGACGCGGAGCAATGAAGGAAAGACCATGTTCGCGGTCCTCAAGACAGGCGGCAAGCAGTACAAAGTCCAGGCGGGCGACGTGCTGCGCGTCGAGAAGCTGGCGTGCGAAGCCGGCGACAAGATCCAGTTCAACGACATCCTGATGGTCGGCGGCGACTCCGTCACCGTCGGTGCGCCCTTCGTGGCCGGTGCCGCGGTGCAGGCGGAAGTCATCGCCCAGATCAAGGGCGAGAAGACGATCCACTACGTCAAGCGCCGTCGGAAACACTCGTCGCAGCGCACCAAGGGCCACCGCCAGCAGCTCACCCTGCTGCGCGTGACCGACGTGCTCGCCTCGGGCGCCGACGCCTCGGGCGTGGCCGTCGCGACCGGCACCGCCGATGCGCGCCGCGCCGCCCACAACGCCAGCGCGAAGGAGTAACACCCCATGGCACACAAGAAGGCAGGCGGTTCGTCCCGCAACGGCCGCGACTCGGCCGGCCGTCGTCTCGGCGTGAAGCTCTACGGTGGCCAGGCCGCCATCCCGGGCAACATCATCGTGCGTCAGCGCGGCACCACCTGGTTCCCGGGCGCCGGCGTCGGCATGGGCCGTGACCACACCATCTTCGCCACCGTGGAAGGCCGCGTGGAATTCAGGAAGGGCCTCAAGGGCCGCACCTTCATTTCCGTGCTCCCGACTGCGGAGGCAGCGGAGTAAGCCGAACCTTCACAGTTCGTCTGTAAGGGGGGGATCGGCGAGAAAGCCGGTCCCCCTTCCGCTTTTCCGGCCGGTGCCGGCAGGGCGGAGCCCGTGCCGGGGGCAGACCCGTCCCCGTCCCAGGTGCCAGTGCTTCAGAGGAGGAAGCCCGTGACGCTTGACATGATCTCGACCACGCTTCCGGCGACGGAGGCCCATCCGGCGGGCGGCCGTCTCGTGCTGCGCCCGGTGCGCAAGTCCGATGCCGGCCTCTTTGCCATGTATGCGGGCGACCGGCGCGTGGCCGAAGGCACGCGCGGCATCCCGCATCCGCTGCCTCCGGGCGCGGCCGAGGCCTTCGTGAACCGTTCCACGGCCGAGGCCCGGTCCGAGGATGTGTGGGTCATGGACGGCTCCGCCTCGGGCCTGTCCGAGGTGCTGGGCGTGATCTCGCTGAAGCGCATGGATCGCGACCAGTCCGAGATCGCCTATTGGGTGGCGCCGGCCTTCTGGAACGCGGGCTTCGCCTCCGAGGCGGTGCGGGCGCTGATCGAGGCCAACCCGCAGGGCTCGCGCACCATCTTCGCCGAGGTCTTCCAGGACAACCCGCAATCGGCGCGGGTGCTCACCAACTGCGGCTTCGAATATATCGGGGACGCCGAGGCCTTCTCGGTGGCGCGCAACGCCCGCGTGCCGACCTGGACCTATCTGCGCCGGCTCTGACCCGAGGGTCGCAGGCGCCAAACGACGGGCGGAGGCTTGAGCCTCGGCCCGTTTCTCTCTATCGCCAGAAGCGACCAATCGGAAAGTTCCGCCCATGAAGTTCCTCGACCTCTGCAAAGTCTACATCCGCTCGGGCGGGGGCGGGGGCGGCTGCGTCAGCTTCCGGCGCGAGAAGTTCATCGAGTTCGGCGGCCCCGACGGGGGCGACGGCGGCAATGGTGGCTCGGTCTGGGCCGAGGCCGTGGACGGGCTGAACACGCTGATCGACTTCCGCTACCAGCAGCATTTCTTCGCCAAGTCGGGGCAGCCCGGCATGGGCAGCCAGCGCACCGGCAGGTCCGGCGACGACATCGTGCTGAAGGTGCCGGTCGGCACCGAGATCATCGACGAGGACGAAGAGACGGTG
The DNA here is from genome assembly GCF_000012905.2 of Cereibacter sphaeroides 2.4.1. Lineage (NCBI taxonomy): Bacteria > Pseudomonadati > Pseudomonadota > Alphaproteobacteria > Rhodobacterales > Paracoccaceae > Cereibacter > Cereibacter sphaeroides. The sequence goes on from NC_007494.2 coordinate 18,216, forward strand.
ATCGCCGACCTGACCGAGGTGGGCCAGCGGGTGCTCCTCGCGCAGGGCGGCAATGGCGGCTGGGGCAACCTCCGCTTCAAGAGCTCGACCAACCGCGCGCCCGCCCGCGCGAATCCGGGCCAGCCCGGCATCGACCGCACGATCTGGCTGCGGCTGAAGCTCATCGCCGACGCGGGCCTGCTGGGCCTGCCCAACGCCGGCAAATCGACCTTCCTCTCGGCCACCTCGAACGCCCGGCCGAAGATCGCGGACTATCCCTTCACCACGCTGGTGCCGAACCTCGGCGTCGTGGGCGTGGACGGCAAGGAATTCGTGATCGCCGACATTCCGGGCCTGATCGAGGGCGCCTCCGAAGGCCGCGGCCTCGGCGACCAGTTCCTCGCCCATGTCGAACGCTGCTCGGTGCTGCTGCATCTGGTGGACGGCACCTCCTCGACCATCGTCAAGGATTACCGCACCATCATCGGCGAGCTCGAGGCCTATGGCGGCGACCTCGCGCTGAAGCCGCGCATCACCGCGATGAACAAGATCGACGCGATGGACTCCAGGCAGATCTCGGACCGCCGCCGCGCGCTCGAGAAGGCGACGGGAGGCAAGGTCTTCACCATCTCGGGCGTCGCGGGCACCGGCCTCATGGATGTGCTGCGCGCGCTCTGGGCCGAGATCGACGGGGCGCGCGGCGACAAGGTGGAGGAGCACGCGCCGTGGCAACCCTGATGCCGCTTCAGGCGCCGGATATCCGCAGCGCCAAGCGTCTGGTCGTGAAGATCGGCTCGGCGCTCCTCGTGGATGGCGAGGGGCTGCGCCGCCAATGGCTCTCGGCGCTGGCGCTCGACGTGGCCGAGGCGCGGACGCGGGGCACGCAGGTGATCCTCGTCTCCTCGGGCTCGATCGCGCTCGGGCGGCGGGTGCTGCATCTGCCGCCGGGGCCGCTCGCGCTCGAACAGAGCCAGGCGGCGGCGGCCGTGGGCCAGATCCGGCTCGCCCGCGCCTATGAGGAGGTGCTGGCCCCGCACGGCATCACCACCGCGCAGGTGCTGGTCACGCTCGAGGATACCGAGGACCGGCGGCGCTACCTCAATTCCCGCGCCACGATGGAGACGCTGCTCGGGCTCGGCACCGTGCCCATCGTGAACGAGAACGACACGGTCGCCACCGACGAGATCCGCTTCGGCGACAACGACCGGCTGGCCGCGCAGATCGCGGTGACGGTGGGGGCGGATCAGCTCGTGCTCCTGTCCGACGTGGACGGCTTCTATTCGGCCAATCCCAAGGAAGATCCCACCGCCGAGCGGTTCGATCTGGTCGAGACGATCACGCCCGCGCTCGAGGCGATGGCGGGCGATCCGGTTTCGGGCCTGTCCAAGGGCGGCATGAAGACCAAGATCATGGCGGCCAAGACCGCCGTCGCCGGCGGCTGCGCCATGGCGATCACCGAAGGCTCGGCGATGCGGCCGCTCAAGGCGCTGGAACAGGGCGCGGCGCGCACCTGGTTTGTGGCGCAGGGCGACCCGCAGGCGGCGCGCAAGCGCTGGATCAACGCGATGAAGCCGCGCGGCACGATCCGGGTGGATGCGGGTGCGGTGCAGGCGCTGCAGGCGGGCAAGTCGCTGCTGCCCGCGGGCGTGGTGGCGGTCGAGGGCAATTTCGGGCGCGGCGATCCGGTCGAGATCGCGGGGCCCATGGGCGAGGTGCTGGGACGCGGGCTCACCCGCTACACGGCGGTCGAGGCGGTGCAGATCGCGGGCCACCGCTCGGCCGAGATCGTGGCCATCCTCGGCTACAGCGGCCGGGCAGCCCTCATCCATCGCGACGATATGGTGATCTGAGGCCGCCGCCCCGTCCGGGCGGGCCACGGCCTGAAGGAGAGGACAGGGACATGGACGGAACGGATGTGACGATGCTCATGCGCGAGATCGGGGTTCGCGCGCGCGCTGCCGCGGCGGAGCTCGCCTTTGCCGAACCGTCGCGCAAGGAAGAGGCCCTGAATGCCGCGGCCGAGGCGATGCTCGCCCGCTCCGACGAGATCCTCGAAGCGAACGGCCGCGATCTGGCTTTCGGCGCCGAGAAGGGCCTGACCCCCGCCATGATGGACCGGCTGAAGCTCGACGCCGCGCGGATCGACGGCATCGTCGAGGGGCTGCGGGCGGTCGCGGGTCAGCCCGATCCGGTGGGGCAGGTGATCGCCGAATGGGACCGACCGAGCGGCCTGCACATCCGCCGGGTCCGCACCCCCCTGGGCGTGGTGGGCGTGATCTACGAGAGCCGGCCCAACGTCACGGCGGATGCGGGCGCGCTCTGCCTCAAGTCCGGCAATGCGGTCATCCTGCGCGGCGGCTCCGAGAGCTTCCATTCCTCGGGCGCGATCCACGCCGCGCTGCAGGACGGGCTGCGGCAGGCGGGCCTGCCGGTGGATGCGATCCAGCGCGTGCCGACGCGCGACCGCGCCGCCGTGGCCGAGATGCTGCGCATGGTCGAGCATATCGACGTGATCGTGCCGCGCGGCGGCAAGGGGCTCGTGGGCCTCGTGCAGGCCGAGGCGCGGGTGCCGGTCTTCGCCCATCTCGAGGGCATCTGTCACGTCTATGCCGACGGCGAGGCCGATCTCGAGAAGGCGCGTCGCGTGGTGCTGAACGCCAAGACCCGCCGCACCGGCATCTGCGGCTCGGCGGAATGCCTGCTGATCGACCGGGCCTTCCTCGCCAAGCACGGGCCGGTGCTGATCGAGGATCTGCTGAAGGCGGGCGTCGAAGTCCGCGCCGAGGGCGAGCTGGCCCAGGTGCCGGGCACCGTGCCCGCGCAGCCCGAGGATTTCGGGCGCGAGTTTCTCGACATGATCATCGCGGCCAAAGTGGTGGACGGGGTGGACGAAGCGATCGCCCATATCCGCCGCTACGGCTCGAGCCACACCGAATCGATCCTGACCGAGAACGACGCCACGGCCGAGCGATTCTTCCGCCGGCTCGACAGCGCGATCCTGATGCGCAACGCCTCGACGCAGTTCGCCGATGGCGGCGAGTTCGGCATGGGGGCCGAGATCGGCATCGCCACCGGCAAGATGCATGCCCGCGGCCCGGTGGGCGCCGAGCAGCTCACGAGCTTCAAATATCTCGTGACGGGAGACGGCACGATCCGGACCTGAGGCTCAGAACGAGAGTCTGATCTCGGTCTCGCGGATCTCGGAGGTGAGGCGGCGGCCCTGACGGGACATCTCGTCGGGGACCAGCGCGAATTGCACGCGCGCGGCCGACATCTCCACCTGTGCCATCGGGTTCGACAGCATCTCCCACAGGTCCGGCTCGATCTTCATCTTGTTGGCCTGGCCCACCAGGAGCCAGCGCGCATCGCTGCGCTCGACCCGGATGCGCCCTCCGTAGGCCATGGCCGTCTCGAGGCACAGCACCAGCAGGAAGGCGAGCTTCACCTCGCGGCGGGGCAGGTCGGTCGGCCCCTCCCAGTCGATCTGCAGCCGCCCGCCGCGCGTCAGGTCGCTCACGATCGACAGGATCTCGGGCCGGCCGATCCGCTGATCGAGCGCGGTCGCGCCGAAGGCCACGCGGAAGAAGCGGATGCGCGCATTGGCATGGGTCACGCTTTCCGAGATCAGCGCCATCTCGGGGCCGCGGATCGACCCGTCCATCAGCAGAAGCTCGACGCCATTGCCGATGGCGCCGATCGGGCTGATAAGATCGTGACAGATGCGCGAACCCAGAAGGGCGGTCAGATCGGTTTTTTCGGTCATGGGCGGGCTCCACGAAAGGCGGAAGGAACGGACATGAACACGCTGCTCGAACCAGGAATGCTGGTCCGGCATCCGGGGCAACCGGAGTGGGGGATGGGTCAGGTGCAATCCAACGTCAAAGGTCGGATCACGGTGAACTTCGAACACGCAGGCAAGGTCTTGATCGATGGCGGTCGGGTCGAGCTGCAACTTGTGCTTGATCTTCCGCACTGATCTAGCGACGTGTGGTTGCATATTTCAACCATGAATTGAGGGCATTTCGGCGCAGGGCGCCGCGCCGCGCGCCTCAGGGGGCAGGAGCGACCCGGGCGACAGTTGCATCCGGCAGGGGCATTTCCTATGAAGCCCTGACCGTCCGGTGAGGGAGGCAAGGTCCGGGAATGATCGCCGACGACCCGCATCTGGAACTGAGGCTCGCCGCGTCCGAGCGCGATCTGCGCGCGGCCCAGCGGCTGCGCTATACGGTCTTCGTCGAGGAGCTCGGCGGCGACGGGGATCTCGTCGACCATGCAGAGCGGCTCGAGCGCGACGAGTTCGACGATCTCTGCGACCATCTCCTGCTGATCGACCGGCGGCGGGATGCCGCGGCGCTCGAGGATGTGGTGGGGGTCTACCGGCTTCTGCCGGGCGAGCGCGCCGCGGGGGCGGGGCGCTTCTACTGCGACAGCGAATACGATCTCGATCCGCTGCGCGCCAGCGGACGGCGGGTGCTCGAACTCGGGCGCTCCTGCGTGCATCCCGACTATCGCGGCGGCGCGGCGGTCTTTCTGCTCTGGAGCGGCCTTGCGGATTATGCGCTGGCCCAGCGGACGGAGCTTCTCTTCGGCGTGGCGAGCTTTCACGGCACCGACATCGAGGCACTGGCCGAGCCCCTGTCCTATCTCCACGCCTTTCACCTCGCCCCCGAGGAACTGCGGGTGCGCGCGCGCTCCGAGGGCGGCCAGCGGATGGATCTGATCCCGCCCGAGCGGATCGACCGGCGTGCGGCCATGCTCGCCATGCCGCCGCTCATCAAGGCCTATCTGCGGCTGGGCGGCGTGGTGGGCGAAGGCGCCTGGATCGACCGGGCCTTCAACACGACCGACGTCTGCCTCCTCATGGATACCGCGCGGATGTCGGCCCGGCACCGCGATTTCTACGCCCGCCGCACGGTGTCCGCGGAATGAGCGACTGGCGCTCGGACCGGCCCGCGCTGCGGGCCATCGGCGCGGCCGGCTGGGCGCGGGCGGCGGTGAAGGGCATCGCCATGGCGCTTCTCGTCTATGGCGGCCTCATCCTCCTGCTGATCCTGCGCCAGATCGAGCGGCCGCTCTGCGGGCTCGCGCGCCCCGTGACGCCCTTCATCACGCAGGGCGTCTGCCGCGGGGCGCTGGCGATCCTCGGTCTCCGGGTGGTGACGGAAGGCCGCCCGATGCAGGTGCCGGGTGCGGTGGTGGCCAACCACGGCTCGTGGCTCGACATCTTCACGCTGAACGCGGTGCAGCGGGTCTATTTCGTCTCGAAATCCGAGGTGGCGGGCTGGCCCGGCATCGGCTGGCTCGCGCGGGCGACGGGCACGGTCTTCATCAACCGCAGGGGCTCCGAGGCTCTGGTCCAGCAGCGGCTGTTCGAAGAGCGGCTGCGCGCCGGGCACAGGCTTCTGTTCTTCCCCGAGGGGACGAGCACCGACACGCTGCGCGTCCTGCCCTTCAAGTCGACGCTCTTCGCGGCCTTCTTCACCCACGGTCTCGAACATGCGCTGCACATCCAGCCGGTGACGGTGACCTACAGTGCCCCCGAGCGCGAGGATCCGCGCTTCTACGGCTGGTGGGGCGACATGGATTTCGGCAGCCATCTGGTGAAGCTGCTCGCGGCGCCCCGGCAGGGGCGGGTGCGGATCACCTTCCACACGCCAGTGCCCGCCGATGGGTTCGCGGGGCGGAAGGGCCTCGCCGCCCGCTGCGAGGCGCTGGTGCGCGAGGCCTTCCCGCCCGAGCCTGTCGGCTGACCGGCCGGGGCCGGCGCGCCTCAGCCCAGCGGGGCCAGCAACCGGCGCAGCGCCGCCGCCGCATCCTCCTCGCGCCAGATCTCCTCGCCCACGGCGAAGAAGTCGGTGAGGGGGGCGAGCTCGGCCACCTTCTCGGGGGTGAGCGCGCCCTCGGCCACCACCGGCACCTCGATCATCTCGGACCACCAGCCGAAGAGCTCGGCCTCGGCCAGGCTGCCGTCGCCGAGCGCGGTCGTGCCCACCGGGCCGAAGGCCACATAATCCGCGCCCGCCTCGGCCGCGTTGATCCCCTCGTGCCTGGTCCGGCCGCAGAAGGCGCCGAGGATCGCATCCGGCCCCAGATCCTTGCGCAGCTTGCGCACGAGCCGCGCGCCATCGGTCAGATGCACCCCGTCGAGGCCCAGCCGCTCGACCATCAGCACATGGTTCTCGATCACCAGCGCCACGTCGCGGGCATGGGCCACCTCGCGCAGCGCATCGCCCGTCCGGGCGATCCGGTCCTCGTCCTTGCCGGCGAGCGCCAGCCTGAGGCAGGCCACCTCGGTCGAATCGAGCACCGCCGCCAGCCGGTCGGGGAAGATCTCGAGATCGATCTCGGGCGGCGTGACCAGATAGAGCTGCGGACGTTCGACTTCGGCCATGATGGGTCTCCTTCGGATCGCGAAGCCTATAGCCGAGGGGCGCGCGCTTGGAAATGGCATTGCGCCGCAGGGCCCTTCTCCCCTAGGAAGCGCCCGGATCCGAAGGGAGCGCCATGAGCATCGAACCCGTCTTCATCCTCGTCCGCCCGCAGATGGGCGAGAACATCGGTGCGGCCGCGCGCGCCATGCTGAACTTCGGCCTCGGCCGCCTGCGCATCGTCGATCCGCGCGACGGCTGGCCCAACCCGAAGGCGGTGGCCATGGCCTCGGGGGCGGGGCGGCTTCTCGATCACGCCGGCCTCTTTCCCACGGTGGCCGAGGCGATCCGCGACTGCGACTATGTCTTCGCCACCACCGCCCGCGGGCGCGAGCTCACCAAGCCCGTGATGACGCCCGAGCGCGCCATGGCGCACGGCCGCGCGCTGACGGGCGAGGGGCGGCGCGTGGGCATCCTCTTCGGGCCCGAGCGCACCGGGCTCGAGAACGAGGATGTGGCGCTGGCCAATGCCATCGTGACCGTGCCGGTGAACCCCGAGTTCTTCTCGCTCAACCTCGCGCAATGCGTGCTGCTTCTGGCCTACGAATGGCGGCGCCAGCATGACGAGACCCCGCCCGAGGTCATCGACATGGCGCGGGTGGATTTCGCGAGCGGCCTCGAGGTCGAGAAGCTCGGCGATCATTTCGAGGAGAAGCTCGAGGCCGCGGGCTTCTTCTTCCCGCCCGAGAAGGCGCCGGGCATGAAGCTCAACCTGCGCAACATGTGGGCCCGGCTGCCGCTGACGCGTGCCGACGTCCAGACCCTGCACGGGATGCTGCGCCAGATCGCCTGGAAGCTGAAACAGTAGCGCCCGGCCGCTGCCGACCTTTGGATGAGGCTTTGCCCCGGCGAAACGTGCCAGAGTGGGCCCGCCAACAGGGAGGAAGACAATGGCGAGACTGCTCGTGATGTATCGCACACCCGAGGACGGGACGGCCTTCGACCGGCATTACGCCGACACCCACATCGGGCTCGCCGCGAAGATGCCGGGCCTGCGCAGCTACGAGATCAGCGAGGGCGCCGTGGCCACGCCCGGCGGCCCTGCGGATTACCGGCTGGTGGCGATCCTGCGCTTCGATGACATGGCCGCGCTGAAGGCGGCGCTGTCCAGCCCCGAGGGACAGGCGGCCGTCGAGGATGTGGGCCGCTTCGCCACCGGCGGCGTCGACATCTACATGTTCGACGACCGGCCGGCCCAAGCCTAGATCCGCGTCCCTGCGCCACCCCCCGCGAGCCCTTGAAGCGGGCAGGCGGGGGGCCTAGTCTCCCCGGCGGAACGGGAGAGCCGGATGGCAGTGAAAAAGCGCAGCATCTTCGAGGAAGTGGGGCAGGGGGCGAAGGCGCCGGTCCCGCAGGGCGGCAGCATCGACCGCGGCCATGGCGGCGCCCGGCGCGGCATCCGGCTGTGGCTGATGGCCCTGTTCCTCCTCGTGATGGCGATGATCGTGGTGGGCGGCCTCACGCGGCTGACCGACTCCGGCCTCTCCATCACCGAATGGCGCCCCGTCACCGGCGCGGTGCCGCCCCTGAACGAGACCCAGTGGGCGGCCGAGTTCGACAAATACCGCGACAGCCCGCAATACCGGCTGATGAACGCCGGCATGACCCTGGCCGAGTTCCAGCGCATCTACTGGTGGGAATGGGGCCATCGCCAGCTCGGCCGCGTGATCGGCCTCGTCTGGGCGGTGGGCTTCCTGGGCTTCCTCGCGGCGCGCAGGATCCCGCGCGGCTGGTGGCCGCGGCTTCTGGCGCTGGGGGCTCTGGGCGGTCTTCAGGGCGGGATCGGCTGGTGGATGGTGGCCTCGGGCCTCGAAGGCGACAAGGTCACCGTCGAGAGCACGCGGCTCGCCACGCACCTCGGTCTCGCCTTCATCATTCTCGGTCTGATCGCCTGGCAGGCGCTCCTGCTCGGGCGCAGCGAATCCGATCTCCTGCAGGCCCGGCGCCAGAAGGATGGGCGGCTCGTGACCCTCACCACCGTGCTGATCGGCGTGGCCTTCCTTCAGATCGTGCTGGGCGCGCTGGTCGCGGGCATCGACGCGGGCCGCGGCTTTCCCACCTGGCCCGACATGAACGGCACCTTCCTGCCCGCCGAGATGTTCTATGTGCCGGGCGTCGAGACGGACTGGAGGAACCCCGCCTGGTGGCTGGGTCTCCTGCAGAACCCGGGCTTCGTCCAGTTCCTGCACCGGATGGCCGGCTATACGCTGGCGGCGCTCGGCCTGATCTTCTGGATCTTCGGCCGCCGCTCGCGGCACCGGGCGACCCGCGGCGCCTTCGATCTTCTCGCCATGGCGCTTCTGGCGCAGATCCTGCTCGGCGTGGGCACCGTGCTCTCGGCCGCGGAATGGCAGGTCGCCATCGCCCATCAGGTCGGCGCGGTCGTGATCTGGGTGCTGATCCTCCATGCCCGTCACCTTGCGCTGTATCCCCGCGTGGGCTCGATCCGGAAAGGAACGCTATGAGCGCCGACGTCGCCTTCACCGAACTGATGGACTATCAGCGCCAGACCGAGGCGCTGGCACAGGTCATGGGCCGGCTCTCCTGGGACCAGGAGACGGTGATGCCGCGCGGCGCCGCCGAGCAGCGGGCCGAGGAGATGGCTGCGCTCGAGGGCGTGCTCCATGCCCGCCGCACCGATCCGCGTCTCGCCGAATGGCTGGAACTGGCCGAGCCCGAGGACGAGGAGGATGAGGCGCAGCTTCGCCTGATCCGCCGCAGCCACGAGCGGGCCACCAAGGTGCCCGGCCGTCTCGCGCAGGAGATCGCCCGCGTGACCTCGGCCGCGCAGGGCATCTGGGCCGAGGCCCGGGCGGCGGACGATGTCTCGATGTTCCTGCCGACCCTCACCGAGGTGATCCGCCTCAAGCGCGAAGAGGCGGCGGCGCTGGCCGGAGGCCGCGACCGCTACGATGCGCTCATCGACGATTACGAGCCCTCCGCCACGGCGGCCTCGATCTCGGCCATCTTCGACCGGATGCGCCCGCGCCTCGTCGCGCTGCGCGAGGCGGTGCTCGGGGCTGAGGTTCAGCCCCAGCCGCTGACCGGGCATTTCGGGCTCGAGGCGCAGGTCCGCATGGCGCGCGATCTGGCGGCCACCTTCGGCTACGACTGGACCCGCGGCCGGATGGACATGGCGGTTCATCCCTTCTCGTCCGGCTCGGGCAGCGACGTGCGCATCACCACCCGCGTGGTCGAGGCCGACCCGTTCAACTGCTTCTATTCGACGATCCATGAGGTCGGCCACGCGGCCTACGAGCTCGGGATCGACCCGGACTATGCGCTGACCCCCATCGGCGCAGGCGTCTCGATGGGCGTGCACGAGAGCCAGAGCCGGATCTACGAGAACCAGCTCGGCCGGTCGCGCGCCTTCACCGGCTGGCTCTACGGCCGCATGAGCGAACGGTTCGGCGATTTCGGCATCGCCGACGCCGAGGCCTTCTATGCCACCGCGAACCGCGTCCAGTCGGGCTACATCCGCACCGAGGCCGACGAAGTGCATTACAACCTGCACATCATGATGCGCTTCGATCTCGAGCGCGGGCTGATCCGCGGCACGCTCGAACCCGAGGATCTGGAAGAAGCCTGGAACGCCCGCTTCCTCGAGGATTTCGGCGTGGCGGTGGACCGGCCCTCGCACGGGATGCTGCAGGATGTGCACTGGTCGGTGGGGCTCTTCGGCTATTTCCCGACCTATGCTTTGGGGAACGTCTATGCGGGCTGCCTGATGAAGGCGATCCGCGCGGCGGTGCCCGATCTCGACGACCAGCTCGCCCGCGGCGACACGTCCGGCGCGACCGGCTGGCTGCGCGAGAACCTGCAGCGGCACGGCGGGCTCTACCGGCCGCACGAGACCGTCACCCGCGCCTGCGGCTTCGAGCCGACCGAGGAGCCGCTCCTCGATTATCTCGAAGAGAAGTTCCGCGGCATCTACCGGCTCTGACGGGGCCGTGGCGGCGGGGGGCTTCACCGCAACTCTGGGCCGCGCTGCACGGCGCACGGCGGCGGCCCTCGTCGCCTGCTTCCGTCGCGGCCTCTCGGCCGAGGAGGTGGAGGCGCGCCTCGCCGCGCGCTCCCTCGCCGATCAGGCGACGGTGGTGGTGGCCGTTCTCGGCGCACTGTTCCTCACGAGCCTCCTCTTCGCCCAGGCGGGGCCGGTGGGATTCTTCCTCTTCCTTCTGCTGGTGATCGTGGTGGTCGGCTGAACCACCCGGGCCCGGTTGACAGATGTCAACTTTCCGCCCGCGAGGGCCGCCCGCATTTTTTGCGGCCGAGGCGTGATCAGGGGTGCGCGACCCTGCGTAAGCTGTGCACGATCAACCCAAGCAGAAAGGACCTGACCGATGAGCTATCTCTTCATGGAATCCGTTCTGACCTTCGGCACCCTCGGATTCGTGCTCGCGCTGGCCTACGTCAACATCCGCCAGACCGAGAAGCAGCTCGAAGAGAGCCGCAAGCGCCGCCAGGGCCTCGAGGCGGCCGTGGCCGAATGATGCTGTCGGGCCGGGCGAGCGATTGCCCGGCCGGTGTTGCCCCGGAGAAGGCCCGCGCCGGAGAGCTTCCGACGACGCGAGAGGCCCGGGACCGGACCCCTCATCCTCTCTGACCCACGGCATGGGGCGCGCCTGAGCGGGACATCCTTCCTGCCGCCGCCTATCGACGCGAGAGACAGGAGACCGGACCCCTCATTCTCCCTGCCCTGTTGGAGAGGGGACGCGCCAGATGAGAACAGTCTTCCTGCTGCCCCCTTCCTGAGGGCGCAAGACGACCCCGGATCCCCGATCCATGAGCGGCATTGCCTGAAGCGAAGCGCGTCAGGCCCAGTCGGGCGCCCGTTTCTCGAGGAAGGCCGCCACGCCCTCTTCCGTATCCCGCCACATCATGTTGTCCGCCATCACCGCGCCGGTCAGCGTGTAGGCCGCGCCGAGCCCCATGCCCGCCTGATCGTAGAAGGCCCGCTTGCCGGTCCGCACCGCAGCGGTGAGCTTGCCCGCCACGACCGCCGCCAGTTTCTGCACCTCGGCCGCAAGATCCTCGGGCGGGACCGTCCGGTTCACGAGGCCCACCTCGCGGGCGCGGTCGGCCTCGATGAACTCGCCGGTCGTGAGCATCTCGAAGGCCACCTTGCGCGGCACGGCGCGGGTCAGGGCCACCATCGGCGTCGAGCAGAAGAGCCCGATATTCACCCCGTTCACCCCGAAGCGCGTGCCGTGGGCCGCCACCGCCATGTCGCAGGAGGCGACGAGCTGGCAGCCCGCCGCGGTGGCGATGCCGTGGACCTCGGCGATCACCGGCTGGGGCAGGGCGGGAATCGCCTGCATGACCGCCGCGCAGCGGGAGAACAGGTCCGAGAAATAGGCGGCGCCCCGGTCGTCGGACTGGCGCGCGGCCTGCATCTCGCGCAGGTCGTGGCCCGCGCAGAAGGCCTTGCCCGCGCCGCGGATCACCACGACACGGATCGTCCGGTCCCCGGCCAGCGCGCGGAACTGCTCCTTGAGCGCCGCGAGCATCGCATCCGACAGCGCATTCAGCGCCTCGGGCCGGTTCAGCGTCAGCGTGGCCACCGCGCCGCGGTCCTCGCGCAGCAGGATCTGGGTCATCTTGTCACTCCTCCCCTTTGCGGTCAGCCTAGCGGGCCGGAAGCAGGGAGGAAAGCATGGGGCTGAAGCTGGAGGCGGCGGAGTTGGCCGCGTTCCTCGCGCGGGAGTTTCCCGAGGTCGCGGACGATTTCGAGGTGCTCTCGGCCGGGGAGGAGCTCGCGATGCGGCTCAAGGTGGGGCCGCAGCACCTGCGGCCGGGCGGCACGGTCTCGGGGCCTTCGATGTTCGCGCTGGCCGACGTGGCGATGTATCTGGCGATCCTGTCCCGCATCGGGCCGGTGAAACTGGCCGTCACCACCAACATCTCGATGGATTTCCTGCGCAAGCCCGAGGCCGCGCGCGACCTGATCGGCACCGCGCGGATCCTGAAGCTCGGGCGGGTGCTGGCGGTGGGGGACGTGCTGATCCGCTCGGCGGGATCGGAGGCGGTGGTGGCGCGGGCGGGGCTGACCTATTCGATCCCGCCCGACCGCGCCGCCTGACGGGCCTCAGTCCTTGGTGATCTTGAAGCGGCCGTCGATGGTGGCGCCGCTCTCGATCACGACGCTGCGATAGGTCACGTCCGAGGTGAGCTGCGCCGCCGACCGCACCACGAGCGAGGCGCAGGAGAGCCGCCCCTCGAGCTGGCCGCGCACCTCGACGCTCTCGGCGCTGAAGGTGCCGCTGGCGCGTCCCTCGGGGCCGACCATCAGCCCGCGGGCGGTGATCGTGCCCTCGACCTCGCCCATCACCTCGATGCTGCCCGACGAGGTGATGTCGCCCACGATCTTCAGGTCCGAGCCCAGGGTGGATTTGGAGGCGTTGGAGCCGGTGCGCTGCGGCGCAGGCTCGGCGGGTCTGTTCTGCATCGTGATTCCCTCTTTCGCGCGGCCCCGCGGCCGGGGGCACGGTGCCGGCCCGCGCCCGCACGTTCGCCCGATAAAGGGTCAAGGCCGGGGTCCGGTCAAGAGCGGGAGGGGGGAATTCCGCCGATCGTGGACAAATGGGCGGACGGATGGTCAGATGCCTGCGATCTCCTGCAAGGAAGAGGCGCGCATGACGGACGGCCCCGATCGCGACTTCTGGCTGCCGGTCTCCGGCTTCGATCCGCCGCGCGTCGCGGGCCTGCCCTTGGCGCCGCCCGGCCCTCCGCGCTTCGCCGGGGTCGAGGCGGGGCTCGTGGGGACGGATCCGGTCGAAGTCTCTCCGCCCTTCGATCCGCCGGGCGGCGCGTCCTCCCGCGGGGTCTCGATCCTGCTGGAACTTCTCCGGGTGATCCCGAGCTGCGCCGGGACGCCGGCCGAAGGACGCGCCGCATGACCGATCTCATCGTCACCAACGGGGCCGTCCTGACCATGGATCCCGCCCGGCCCGAGGCCGAAGCCGTGGCCGTCGCGGACGGCCGGATCACGGCCGTGGGCAGCCGCGCCGAGATCGAGCGGCTGGCCGGGCCGCGGACGGACATGATCGATGCGGGCGGAGGGACGGTTCTGCCGGGCTTCGTGGAAAGCCATCTCCATTTGGTGCTGGGCGGGGCGGAACTGGCCCATCTCCAGCTCGCGGGCGTCCATGGCGTCGAGGCGCTGACGCGGGCGGCGCAGAGCTTTGCGGCGGCCCATCCCGACCGTCCGCTGCTCATGGCGCAGGGCGGCGACTACGGGCTGCTCGACCGGCCGATGACGCGGCAGGATCTCGACGCGATCCTGCCCGACCGGCCCTTCGCCATTACCGCGCCCGATCATCACACGGTCTGGGCCAACACGGCCGCCCTGCGCGCGGCGGGGCTCATCGAGGGGGCATCCATGCCGCACGGGCATGAGGTGGTGATGGGGGCGGACGGGCGCGCCACCGGAGAACTGAGGGAATTCGAGGCCTTCGCCCCGGTGATCGCGCTCGGCGGCGAAGCGCGGCTCAATCTCGGCATTGCCACCGGCGAGGAGCCCTCGCCCTGGCCCGACGCGGCCGAGCGCGCCATCGACCGCGCCAAGATCGCCCGCGGCCTCGCCCATTGCGCGGCTCACGGCATCACCTCGATGGTGAACATGGACGGCAACCGCTACACGCTGGAACTGCTGCGCGAGCTGCAGCGGGCGGGCGGCCTCACCGCGCGGATCCGGGTGCCGTTCCATTTCAAGCCGCATATGGCGCTGGCCGATCTGGCCCGCGCCGAGGCCATGACGCGCGATTTCGACGACGACTGGCTGGCCTGCAATTTCGTGAAGATGTTCATGGACGGGGTGCTCGACAGCGGCACGGCCTACCGGCTCGACGATTATCCGGACGCGCCGGGCTGGCGTTC
>NC_009007.1:0-64967 GCF_000012905.2 Cereibacter sphaeroides 2.4.1
GCTGTGCTCTCGTGCCCCTGTCATCGGGCCCGAGAGAGCGAGAGCCAACCGCAACGGTTGTGCGAGCTGTGCCAGTACCCTGTCCTTGCTGTGTCGCACCGGGGTGCCGTCCATTCTGCCCCGTTAGCTTCTCTGGTGTCGCGCTCCGTGCCCTTGACTTTCCGGCTGGTCGCCACTCTGTCAACCGTTCTTCCGATTCCGGCCCTGACCTTCGCTCGGCCGATTCCGGGCACCGCCCGTTCGCCGACCCCATCTGGTCGCCCGGTCCCGCCGGGTGCCCCGCCGCGATTCCGCCGCCGGACGGCCCCTGCCCTCCCCCCCCGCCCCGTCGCGGCCCCCGAAGTCGCCCCGAAACCCGGCCCCGGCGCGGCGCTCGGCCCGAGCGGCCTGCGGAGCGGCGAACGTCCCGCCGCGGAGAGCCCGAGCGCCGAAGAGACGCGCGGCCCGGGTCGTGCAGGAGACGCGCGGGCCGCAGACGCGCGGGCCGGAGAACTCCGCCCCGGCAGGCCTGCCGATGCGGGCCGGGCGGGCGGCGGCCAAGGCTCAGGACAGGGCGACGGTTCCGGACCGGCGCGCGGCGCCGGGGGCTCAGGTCCGGCCGGCAAGGCGGGCGGCAGGGGCCAGCCCGGCGGCGGCGGCAAGGCAGGCGAGGGCAAGACCGGCGAGGGCAAGGGCCGCATCCTGCCCTCCTCCTTCAAGGTGCCGGCCGCCGCCCCCCGCGCCGCGGCGCGGCTGCGCCACCACGGCCTGCTCGCGAGCTTCCTCGGCCTCGTGCTGGCCCCGATCCTCGCGTCCGGCCTCTATCTCTTCGCCATCGCCGAGGATCAATATACCTCGACCGTGGGCTTCTCGGTCCGCACCGAGGAGATGGGCTCGGCGCTCGATCTTCTGGGCGGGCTGAGCAGCTTCGGCCTCACCGGCGGCGGCTCGGCCTCGGATTCCGACATCCTCTACCAGTTCATCCAGAGCCAGGAGCTGGTGCAGCGGATCAACGAGCGGATCGACCTGCGCGCAATCTATTCGAAGCCCGGCTTCGATCCGGTCTTCAGCTTCGACCCCGACGGCGGGATCGAGGATCTGGTGGATTACTGGAAGGACATGGTGCGGATCAGCTACGACAGCACCACCGGGCTGATCGAGCTGCGCGTCCATGCCTTCACGCCCGAGGACGCACAGGCGGTGGCGCAGGGGATCCTCGACGAATCGAACCGGATGATCAACGACCTGTCGGCCATCGCCCGGGCCGATGCCACGCGCTATGCGCGCGAGGAGCTCGACAATGCGGTCGAACGGCTGCGCGTGCAGCGTGTCGCCATGACCGAATTCCGCTCGCGCACCCAGATCGTCGATCCCTCGGCCGACATCCAGGCCCAGATGGGCCTCCTGAACACGCTCCAGCAGCAGCTCGCGTCGGCCAGCATCGATCTCAACCTGCTGCGCCAGACCACCCAGCCGAGCGACCCGCGCATCGCCCAGAACGAACGGCGCATCGGGGTGATCGAGGAGCTGATCCAGCGCGAACGCGAGAAGTTCGGCCTGGGCGGCGGCACCGGCACCGGGGCCAGCACCTATTCCACCATGATCGCCGAGTTCGAGCGGCTGACCGTCGATCTCGACTTCGCCGAGAAGGCCTATATCGCCGCGCTCACGAACCACGACGCGGCCATCGCCGAGGCGCAGCGGATGAGCCGCTATCTCGCGACCTATGTCCGGCCCACCCTCGCCCAGCAGTCGCTCTATCCGCAGCGCGGCCTGCTCACGCTGATGATCGGCGGGTTCGCTCTCATGCTCTGGGCGATCGGGATGCTGATCTATTACAGCGTGCGCGACCGGCGCTGAGCGCGAAGGGCTGCCCATGATCGAGCTGCGCAACGTCTCGAAGAGCTACGTCCTGAACGGGACGCGCAAGGTGGTGGCGCGCGACCTGAACTTCACCTTCCCCTCGGGCGAGAGCGTGGGGCTTCTGGGGCGCAACGGGGCGGGCAAGTCGAGCCTTCTGCGGATGCTCGCGGGCACCATGCTGCCCGACACGGGCGAGATCCTTTCCAGCGGCACGATCTCCTGGCCGGTGGGCTTCTCGGGCAGCTTCCACCCCGAGCTCACCGGGGCGCAGAACGTGCGCTTCGTGGCCCGCCTCTACGGCGTCGATACCGAGGCGATGATCGCCTTCGTGCGCGACTTCGCCGAGATCGGCCAGCATTTCCACCTGCCGGTGCGCAGCTATTCCTCGGGGATGCGCTCGCGGCTGGCCTTCGGCATCTCGATGGCGGTGCCCTTCGACACCTATCTCATCGACGAGGTGACGGCGGTGGGAGACGCAGCCTTCAGCGCCAAGAGCAACGCGATCCTGCGCGCGCGGCTGGAGGAGAGCGGAGCGGTGATCGTCTCGCACTCCATGCCGCTCTTGAAGAAGCTCTGCCGCTCGGGGGCGGTGCTCCACGACGGGCAGCTCTTCTATTACGAGCGCATCGAACAGGCGATCCGCCACCACGAGAGCATGATGCGCGGCGCCCTGCCGCGCTGGATGCGGGGCGACCTCGACGAGGGCGAGGGCGAAGAGGCGGGTGCCGCCGCCCCCGGCCCCCGGGCCCGCGCCCGGGCCGGTGCGGCGCGGGCCGGGGGCGGGCGGGCCGCAAGGCCCGGCCCGGCTTCCGGGACGAGCGAGCCCCGAGGCTGACAGCCCGCCGCGCGGAGAGGATCGCCGGTCCCGGAGCCTCGCCTCTCCGGGGTCCACGGCCCGCAGCGAACCCCTGCCCTCCCAAAGCCTCGACCGTTCCGCGCCGCTTCGGCTGTCGCCCCCGGCTCTTCCCGCTCGCTCTCAGCGACCACCGATGCGCGGCTCCGGTCGAACGTGCGGTACTCCGTCGTTTCGCAACGAACTTCTACGCTGCGGGTGCCATGGAAATGGCCGATAGTCCCCCGGAGGATCTCCGGGCCGCAGCGATCTCCGCAGCCCGCCTGCCCCGACAGCCGGCTTACCCTTCGCTCGCGAGCCAATCGCGCAGTCGCGCGCGGAAGGTCTCGTCGACCGCCGGGCCGTAGAGGTGGAGTGACCCGGCGCCCTCGGCCTTCAGGAAGAGACCGGGGCGCAGTTCGGCCGCCGGGGCCGGCGGTCGCGTCGAACGCGGCTGCGCCGGAGCGGGGTCAGGAGCGGGAGCGGGGGCAGGGGCGTCCGGCGCCGGGTCGGGCGCGGACGGACGGGCCGGCTCCTGCTCCGGCGCCGCCTCCGCCGCGGGGGCCAGAAGGTCCGCGATCAGCGCAAGCTCGGCCTCGGCGCTGTCCGGCGCGGCGGCCGCGAGCGCCGCCGTGATCTTGGCTGCGACGCCGGGTTCCTCCTCGAGCCGCCGGGCGAGCGCCAGCCCCAGCCGTTCGGGCAGCGCCGAGGGGTAGCGCAGCGCCCCTTCCAGCGCGCGGTAGATCCCGAGGAACGAGCCGATCTTCGACCGTTTGGCCCGGCTCGCCGAGCCATAGAGCTGCTGGAGCGCGAGCTTGTCGGTGGCAAAGACCCCCGCCTCCACCGCCTTGGCCGCGATGCGCGCGCGCTCGAAATAGGACAGGCCGGCCCGGATCTCGTTCTCCTCGACCATGGCCACATAGGCCGCGGCCGCC
The DNA here is from genome assembly GCF_000012905.2 of Cereibacter sphaeroides 2.4.1. Classification (NCBI taxonomy): domain Bacteria; kingdom Pseudomonadati; phylum Pseudomonadota; class Alphaproteobacteria; order Rhodobacterales; family Paracoccaceae; genus Cereibacter; species Cereibacter sphaeroides. Next base: position 3,610 of record NC_009007.1, read on the forward strand.
GTGTCCGGCCGGCGCAGGAGCGCCAGCACCGTCGCGAACCGCTCCTCGCCGGTCTCGGCATGGAGACGGCGCAGCGCGGTGACCCGCCGCCAGCCCGAGATCAGGCCGAAGCGGCCCTCGCCCATGTCGGTGACCTCGATCGGGCTGCGCTGGCCATGGGCCGAAAGGCTGGTCATCAGGCTCGCCAGCTCCTCGGCCTCGAGGCCGATCCGGTCGCGGACGAGCCAGCCCTCCTCGATCCGGTCGAGCTCGAGCCGCAGCACGAGCCGCCCCTCGCTGCGGGCGGCGCCGAGCTCCTCGGCCACCTCGCGCAGCGCCGCCGTGGCCGCCGCCTCGCCCGTCACCCGGCTGATCGGCGCGGGCGCAAGCCCGGGCCCCAGAGCCGGGGGCGAAGCCGGGGCAGGGGAGGCCTCCGAAGCCGAGGCCGGGCCGGGGGCGAAGCCGCCGAGGGGGGGCAGTGTCAGTCGCTTGCGCTTGGCCATGGGCCCGTCTCTCCTGTCGTTCGGGCGGAGGATTTGTTTCGCGCGCGAAACAATTTGCCCCCGCCGTGCCGCCCTGCCGACCCCCCGATTTGTTTCGCGCGCGAAACAACCGGGGCCCGGGCGCTCACTCCGCGGCGTCGGCCGCCGCCAGCTCCTCGCGCCGCCAGATGCCCACCAGAAGCCGCTTGAAGGCGGCATAGGTCGCATCGAAAGTCTCGCGGCCGCGGATGTAGGTGTCGCGATTGAAGTCGCGGTAATCGGCCTCATAGATCCCGTTCACCTGCTCGCCGGCCTGCCCGATCAGCGCGGTGAAATCCTGCCGCTCGGGCGCCATGGTGCGGCCCATGTAGGCCTGCATCAGGGCCGCCATCTCGGCCTGCTGCGCCCCGTCGTAGCGGGTGAGCACGGCGCGCACCGCATCCCATTCGAAGGCCAGCTCCTCGCGCCCGAGCGCGCGGGCGGCGATGTTCTCGCCCTCCTCGATCGAGCGGAAGGTCGAATGCAGCATGTCGAAGAAGCGGCCCGTCGAATCGAACTCGAGGAAGGAGGCGCCGAGCGGCACCAGCAGGATGTCGGCCGCCGCGAGCCCGTTGATCGTGAGATAGCCGAGCGCCGGCGGCGTATCGAGGAAGATCACGTCGTAGCGGTCGAGCACCCCGTCCTCGGCCAGCACGTCGGTCAGCGCATCCCAGAGCTTCCAGCTGCGCCCCTGCATCCGCCAGACCGGGATCTGGAACTCGGCCCAGTAGAGGTTCAGCTGCGCGCCGATCAGGTCGATGTTGGGCCAGTGGGTCTTCGCGATCAGGTCGCCCGCGCGGATCTTCTGCGCCTCGGTCAGCGTCTCGTCCATCGGCACCGGCGGGTCGCCGCGGGCCACGCGGGCCCGGTTCTCGGCCTGCAGATGCGCCGCATAATGGCGGGCGAGGAGCGGGAAGACCGTGCCCCATTCGTCGGCCACCCGGCCGCCGAAGATCGAGGTCATCGAGCCCTGACTGTCCAGATCGATCACCAGCACCCGGTAGCCGTCGAGCGCCGCCGACATGGCCAGATGGGCGGCGGTCGAGGTCTTGCCCACCCCGCCCTTGAAGTTCGCCACCGCCACCAGCTTGGCAGGCAGCCCCGCGGGGCGGTAGGGGCGGTATTCCTTGGCCTTCGACCCTTCGGCCGCGAAATGGGCGCGCAGCCGCAGCACCTCGTCGAGCGTGAACCATTTGGCCCCGCCCTCGGTCTCGGAGATGCCCTGCGGCAGGTCGGGGTTGGCCTTCAGCACCCGGCGGAAATGGGCGGTCGCGACCGGGATCAGATAGCGGGTGATCTCCCAGGTCGAGAACAGCCGGAGGCTGCGACGGCCCTCGGCATCGAGCCCGCGCGCCGCCAGATCGTCCCGGCCCTGCGCGCAGGAGCGGGCGATCTCGGCGAAGCCCGCGGTGGTCAGCGGCGCCTCGAGCTCGGCCAGCGCCGCGTCGGGAGAGATGTTGAAATAGGGCGGCAGGGGCACCTGCGGCTCGCGCGCGGGCGGGCTCTTCCGCATCTCCACGCGGCCGCGCCCGGCCGTCTTCCGTCCCCTGGTCTCGGCCATGCCTGTTCCCTTTTCCGGGTTCGTCTGCTCGCTTTCGGCAGAAGTATCACCTTTTTGCGGATATGGCAATTTTCTGCGCACATCGCCCGGCAACTTTCTGGTTTTTCTAAGCGATTCCCGCGCTTGGCATCGCACGGGGGGCGGGGGCCGCTCAAGCGCCGTGGCCTGCCTGCATCAGTTAGTTTTGGGTTATATATAGTTACAGGCTCCGGCGGATTCGGCCAAGTGCTTGAGGAGACGCGGGAAAGGGGAGGTTCCGGGAAGCCTCTCCGACTCCGGAACCCCGAAGATCCGACTCCGAAGCCACGCTTCTCCGACTCCGGAACCCCGATCTTTCGCCCCGGCGCGCGCGCCCCGTGCTGGACGGACGGGGCCGCTTGCGCATAGGCTCGGTGTCATCGAAACCACGAAGGCGCGCGCACATCCCGGGGACACATCGGGGGGCCGCACCGTCGAGCAGGCACAGGCAGCGCGATGCAGGAAACAGGCGGACGGCGGACAGCCGCCCCGCGAACGGGTGCGCGGAAGCGCGCCGCGGGACCGGACCCTTCGGTGAACCCGGCCGGGCAGGATACGGCAGCAGAGACCCTTGCCGACGGGGCAGGCCCCGTGGCCCGCGGGCGGAGCCGGTCGCGCGGGGCAGGGGCCCCCGAGCCGTCCCTTCCCGAGACGGCGGACCGCACGCCCGAAATGGCGGACTTCTTCATCTGCGACATCCTCGATGCCCTGCCCAAGGACGACATGGCCTCGATGGAGCATCCGGTCTTCTCGCTCGCGACCCGCCCCGACCTGCGCGTGCTCGACTATGCCCACAACGGGGTCAGGATCACCGTGACCCCTTCCGTGCGGGGGCTCGCCACCCTCTTCGACAAGGACATCCTGATCTACTGCGTGAGCCAGCTCATGGCCGCGCTGAACGCCGGGCGCGCCATCAGCCGGACGCTGCATCTGACCGCGCACGACCTGATGACGGCCACCCACCGCGAGACCAGCGGCGACGGCTACCAGCGGCTGCGCGAGGCCTTCGAGCGGCTGGCGGGCACGCGCATCACCACCAACATGGAGGTGGGCGGGCGCGAGATCACCACGGGCTTCGGCCTGATCGAGAGCTGGCAGATCGTGCGCCGCAGCCGGGGCGGGCGCATGGTGCAGGTGATGGTGACGCTGTCGGAATGGCTGTTCCAGGCGGTGCTCACGAAATCGGTGCTCACGCTCAGCCGCGACTATTTCCGGCTCAGAAAGCCGCTCGAGCGGCGGATCTACGAACTCGCCCGCAAGCACTGCGGCCAGCAGCCCGAATGGCGGGTCTCGATCGCCACGCTCGCCAAGAAGTCGGGCTCGGCCTCGCCGCTGCGGGTCTTCCGCAAGATGATCCGCGACATGATCGCGGCCGACAGCCTGCCGGGCTACAGCCTCGCCGAGGAGCCGGGCGACCTGCTCTGCGTCACCCGCCGCGCGGCGGTGCTGGCGCCGGGCCTCGCGCCCGCGCTGCGCGACACCACGCTCGAGCGGGTGCGGGCGCGGATGCCGGGCTGGGATGTCCATGCGCTGGTGGCCGAATGGCACGCCTTCTGGCACTCGAGCGGCCAGCCCCGGCTGAGATCCGCCGATGCGGCCTTCCTCGGCTGGATCGAGCGTCGGGTGCCGGGCTGACCCCGCCATTTCCCCCTGCCCATGCCGCGCCGCGGCGTTATAGGTACGTCATGACCGACGCCCCGCCTCCCCGGATCGCGCTCCTTCTGGCCACCTACAACGGAGCGGCCAATCTCGAGGCGCAGCTCGAGAGCTTCGCGGCCCAGACCCTGCGCCCGACCTGGCTCGTGGTGAGCGACGACGGCTCGACCGATGCCACCCGGGCGCTCCTCGCAGCCTTCGCCGCCCGTCACCCCTGGCTCGCGCTGCGGCTCGTCGAGGGGCCCTGCCGGGGGTCGGCGCAGAACTTCCTCCATCTCCTGGGCCAGGTGCCGCCCGAGGCCGACATGGCCGCCCTCTCGGATCAGGACGATGTCTGGCTGCCCGAGAAGCTCGCCCGCGGCGCGGCGGCGATGGCCGATCTGCCCGCGGACCTGCCCGTCCTCTACGGCGGCTCGAGCTGGATCTGCGACGCGGAGCTCGGCAACCGCCGGCCCTATCCGCTGCCCGTCCGCCCGCCGGGCTTCCGCCATGCGCTGGTCCAGAACATCGCCGGCGGCAACACGATGATGCTGAACCGCGGTGCGATCGCGCTGCTCGCCGCCGCCAGCCGCGAGCCCGAGCGGATCGTCGTCCATGACTGGTGGATCTACCAGATCGTCTCGGGCGCGGGCGGGCGGGTGATCTTCGATCCGGTGCCGCTCCTGCTCTATCGCCAGCACGGCGGCAACCTGATCGGGGCGAACGACGGGTTCCGCGCCAAATACCGGCGGCTGAGGATGCTGCTGAGCGGCGGCTTCCGGCAGTGGAACGCGATCAACATCCGCGCGCTCTCCGCCTCGGCGCACCGTTTCACCCCCGAGAACCGCCGGCTTCTGGCCGAGTTCGAGGCGCTGCGCCGCGCCGGCCCCTGGGGGCGGCTCCGGCAGCTGAAGCGGATCGGCCTCTACCGGCAGGGGCTGCCGGGGCGGCTCTCGCTCTGGCTGGCCGCGGTGCTGGGGCGGATCTGAGGTGCGTGGACAACCTGCGGATGAGACCTTATTCCAGACAGCATAAAGACAGGGGAATTTCGGGTGCAGATTGAAGAAACGGAACTGCCGGGTGTCCTGATCCTGACGCCGCGGGTCTTCGGCGATGCGCGGGGCAGCTTCTGCGAGGCCTGGAACCGGGCCACGCTCCAGGGGCTTGGGATCGATCTCGATTTCGTGCAGGACAACCAGTCGATCAGCGCTCCCGTGGGCACGGTGCGCGGGCTGCATTATCAGGCGCCGCCCCACGCTCAGGACAAGCTCGTCCGCGTGGGCCATGGCGCGATCCTCGATGTGGCGGTCGATGTGCGGGTGGGCTCGCCCACCTACGGCCGGTGGGTGGGGGTGGAGTTGACAGCCGGCAACGCCCGCCAGCTTCTGGTGCCGAAGGGCTTCCTGCACGGTTTCGTCACGAGAGAGCCCGACACGGTCGTCCTCTACAAGACCACCGATGTCTATGCGCCCGACTGCGACGGGGCGGTGCATTTCGCCGATCCCGACCTCGGCATCGACTGGGGCATCGATCCGGCCTCGGCCGTGCTCTCCGACAAGGATGCGCGCGCGCCGCGCTTCGCCGACTGGACCAGCCCCTTCAGCATCGAGGTCTGACCCATGAAACTGATCGTGACCGGAGGAGCGGGCTTCATCGGCTCGGCCGTGGTGCGCAAGGCGGTGGCCGACGGCCACCATGTCGTCAATCTCGACTGCCTGACCTATGCCGCCTGCCTCGACAATCTCGCAAGCGTCGCGGGCGCGCCGAACTATGTCTTCGAGAAGGCCGACATCCGCGATGCGGAGGCCATGGCGCGGATCTTCGCCACCCACCGGCCCGATGCGGTGATGCATCTGGCGGCGGAAAGCCATGTCGACCGTTCGATCGACGGGCCGGGCGCCTTCATCGACACCAATGTCCGCGGCACCTATGTGCTCCTCGAGGCCGCCCGCGCCTACTGGGTGGGGCAGGGCAAGCCGCAGGGCTTCCGCTTCCACCATATCTCGACCGACGAGGTCTTCGGCACGCTGGGCGAGACCGGGCAGTTCACCGAAGAGACGCCTTACGCGCCGAACTCGCCCTATTCGGCCTCGAAGGCCGCCTCCGACCATCTGGTGCGCGCCTGGGGCGAGACCTATGGGCTGCCCTATGTGCTGACCAACTGCTCGAACAATTACGGGCCGTTCCATTTCCCGGAAAAGCTCATTCCGGTGGTGATCCTGAAGGCGCTCGCGGGCGCCCCGATCCCGGTCTACGGCAAGGGCGAGAATGTCCGCGACTGGCTCTATGTCGAGGACCATGCCGACGCGCTGCTGACGGTGCTGGCCAGAGGTGAGAACCACCGCAGCTACAATATCGGCGGCGAGAACGAGGCGAAGAACATCGACATCGTCCGCAAGATCTGCGCGATCCTCGATGCGCGGCGCCCCAAAGCCACGCCCTATGCCGATCAGATCGCCTTCGTGACCGACCGTCCGGGCCACGACCTGCGCTATGCGATCGACCCCACGCGCATTCGCACCGAACTGGGCTGGCGCCCCTCGGTCACGCTCGACGAGGGGCTCGAGCGCACCGTCGACTGGTATCTGGCCAACGAGCCCTGGTGGCGCGCGCTGCAGGACCGCGCCGGGGTGGGCGAGCGGCTGGGAGTGAAGGCATGATCCTCGTCTTCGGCCGCACCGGGCAGGTGGCGCGCGAACTGGCGCGGCAGGCTCCGGACGCCCGCTTCCTCGGCCGCGACGAGGCGGATCTCGCCGATCCCGAGGCCTGTGCCCGCGCGATCCGCGAGGCAAAGCCTGACGCGGTGATCAATGCCGCCGCCTGGACCGCCGTCGACCGGGCCGAGGAGGAGGAGGCCCCGGCCACAGTGGTGAACGGGGAGGCCCCCGGCGCCATGGCGCGGGCCTGCGCCGAGCTCGGCATCCCCTTCGTGCAGATCTCGACCGACTATGTCTTCGACGGCTCGGGCACCCGCCCCTGGCAGCCCGGCGATCCGGTGGGGCCGCTCGGCGCCTACGGCCGCTCGAAGCTCGCGGGCGAAGAGGCGGTGCGCGCGGCCGGCGGACCCCATGCGATCCTGCGCACCTCCTGGGTCTTCTCGGCCCATGGCGCGAATTTCGTGAAGACCATGCTGCGCCTCGGGGCCACGCGCGACCGGCTCACCGTCGTCTGCGATCAGGTGGGCGGGCCCACGCCCGCGGCCGACATCGCCGCGGCCTGCCTCGCGATGGCGCGCGGCCTTGCGGCCCGGCCCGATCTGTCGGGCACCTACCATCTCTCGGGCGGCCCGGACGTGAGCTGGGCCGACTTCGCCCGCGAGATCTTCCGTCAGGCGGAGCTCGACTGCCTCGTGGCCGACATCGCGTCCGCGGACTATCCGCAGAAGGCCCACCGGCCGGCCAATTCCCGGATGGACTGTTCCGACCTCGCCCGCTTCGGCCTCTCCCGCCCCGACTGGCGGCAGGGTCTCGCCCGTGTTCTCGCCGATCTCCAGGAGGTTTCCGAATGAGTGTTCGTAAGGGTATCATTCTCGCCGGCGGCTCGGGCACGCGGCTCTATCCGCTGACCATCGGCGTCTCCAAGCAGCTGATGCCGGTCTATGACAAGCCGATGATCTACTATCCGCTCTCGGTGCTGATGCTGGCCGGGATCCGCGAGATCGCCATCATCACCACGCCGCAGGATCAGGAGCAGTTCCGCCGGGCGCTCGGCACGGGCGCGCAATGGGGGATCTCGCTCACCTATCTGGTCCAGCCCCGGCCCGAGGGGCTCGCCCAGGCCTATACGATCGCCGAGGAGTTCCTTGCGGGCAGCCCCTCCTGCATGGTGCTGGGCGACAACATCTTCTTCGGCCACGGCCTGCCCGACCTTCTGGCTCTGGCCGATGCCAAGACGGAGGGCGGCACGGTCTTCGGCTATCATGTGGCCGATCCCGAACGCTACGGCGTGGTGGCGATGGACGAGCGCGGCCGCGTGACCCAGATCGTCGAGAAGCCGAAGGTCGCGCCCTCGAACTATGCGGTGACGGGGATCTATTTCCTCGATGCCCGCGCCCCCGATCTGGTGCATGGCATCCGGCCCTCCGAGCGGGGCGAGCTCGAGATCGTCTCGCTTCTCGAGATCTATCTCGAGGAGGGGCTGCTCGACGTCCAGCGCATGGGCCGCGGCTTCGCCTGGCTCGACACGGGCACCCATGCGAGCCTGCTCGATGCGGGCAATTTCGTGCGCACGCTGCAGCTGCGTCAGGGGATGCAGACGGGCTGCCCTGAGGAGATCGCCTTCGCCAGGGGCTGGGTCGATGCCGAGGCCCTGACCGGCATGGCGGCGCAGCTTTCCAAGAACGATTACGGCCGCTACCTGCAGGGGCTGCTCACCGACCGGATGATGGAGGGCTGAGCGCGCCCTCCCGCCAGAGGCTCAGGTCGCGCCCGGTCAGCGCCTCGGTGAGGGCGATGTCCGGGGCATAGAGGCTGCGCAGATAGCGCGCATCCTCCTCCGCGAGCGGCGCGAGCCCGGGGGCGGGGTCGAGCGGCCGGATCTCGGCAGGCGGCGGGGGCACAGGCGGGGCCGCGCAGCCGAGGAAGCGCCAGATCCGCGCGAGCGTGCCTGCATGGTCGCGCTGCATCTCGTCGGTCCAGAGCACGAGCCGCTGCTCGCGCGGGAAGAGCCTCTCGAGCTCCGTGAGCTGGGCGCCGTAGAAGCCGCGCTCCACATAGCTGAAGGTGCGCCAGTCCTCGGCCACCCGGGCGCGCCCCGCCCGGATGGCTTCCGGGAAGGGCAGCGTCTCGGCCCCGCGCGTCCTCTCCATCCGCCAGTGCGAATAGGCCCGCAGGACCGGATCGCGCAGGAGCAGGATCAGCCGCATCGCCGGATTGTAGGCCCGGATCCGCTGCAGCGAGGGGGTGTGGAAGAGATAGACCGGCGTGGCCTCGCCGCAGAGCTGGTCGGGGCGGGCCTGGGCGAAGGCCGTCTCGTAGAGCGGCCCCTCGGGGCCCGACCAGTCGTCCGGCAGGGGGCGGTCGAAGAAATGCAGCTCCTTTCCGGCCGGCAGGAACAGGCCCGGATGGGCCGACAGGAAGCGGTGGAGCGCGGTGGTGCCGCATTTCTGCGCCCCGGCCACGAGGAATCGCACCCGGGGAGAGGCGGCCCTCATGCGGCTGCTCCGATCCTGTGAGATCCGCATCCCGAGAAAGGCGCGCGCGACCGTGCGCGCAGAAGGCTCCGGACGCCGCGGGCAGGCCCCTTGGACCGGTTGAGCTTTCCCGCGGCGGCGCCCGGCAGGACCGGGGCCCGGCTGCGCCTTCCGTCTCTCGTTTCGATCCTTTGCAGAGGACAGGCCATGCTCTTCCCTCACCGGCGAGACCGCCGCGCCCGCCCCGACTGTCCCGAAATCTGCGAACGGAATCAACAGGCTCGATCTGCGAGCTTCCGGGCGCGCCGGAAAGCCCGGGCGCCGGGAGCCCCGGATCCGCGGGATGGGCCCGCCGCCCGGTCCTCGATGCGGCTCACCCCGGGGTCCTCAGTAGCCGAAGGCCTCCATCGCGGGGGCGGCGGCGGCCTCGACCGCCGCGCGGTCGGCGGCGGGCAGGGCGCGGTGCCGACCGACCCCGTCCGGCGGGCGCACCTCGATCCCGGTCCCGGCCGGCTCGAGCCGCAGCCCGAACTGCCGCCCGAGCCGGGCCATGCAGCCCTCGGGATCCCGGCAGAGATCCTCGAACCGCAGGATCGCATAGCGGTCGCCGAGCACCGCCTCGGCATGGCGCTTCACCCGGAGATTGCTCTCGGCCCAGAAGCGCGCCCGGTCGGCGGGCGTGCCCGGGCCCTCGGGCACATGGCGCTCATACTGCCGGCGGTTGCCCGAGAGCGCCATGTCGCGCCCGTCGCGCACCATATGGATGAAGCGCAGCCCGGGCACGAGCGCCACCGAGAAGGGCAGCAGGAACATGCTGCGGGGGTTCTTCCAGCCCCAGAAGGGCTCGCCCGCATGGAGGGCCAGATGCTCCGTCAACGCCGCGCGCCAGAGGGCCAGATCGGCCTCCTCGGGCCGGCCGCCCTCGAGAAGCCGCGCGCCGCGCGCCGCCAGCGCCTCGATCGCCGCGACCAGCGCGAGCGAATCCCCGGCCTCGTTCCGCGCGCCCCCGAGATAGCCGCCCGCCGCCCGCAGGAGCTGGCCCGCCACCCGCGTGCCCGAGCCGCCGCTCGCGCCGAGAACGAGGGCCGGGGTCTCGGGAAGGTCCCTGTCCATCCGATCGTCCTTCTGCCGAAAGGCCGCAGCTTTCCCGCAGGCCCCGGGGAACTCAAGGCTCATTCGGGCCTTGCCGCCGCAGGCGACCCTCCGGCGCGCGCGCGGGGCCGGCGGGAGGCGGGACCGATGGCGGCCCCTCCGGCGGATTTGAACCCCGCGCGCGCTTGGCATAAGGGTGGGACAGAAGCGCGGGAGACGGCCATGACAGAGACGCCCACCATCGTGACCATCGGCGACATCGCCATCGGGGGCGGCCATCCGATCGCGCTCATCACCGGGCCCTGCCAGCTCGAGAGCCTCGATCATGCCCGCATGATGGCCGAGCGCATCGCCGAGGCCTGCGCGCCCACCGGAACGAAGTTCATCTTCAAGGCGAGCTACGACAAGGCCAACCGCTCGTCGCTCTCGACGGCGCGGGGCCTCGGGATGGAGAAGGGGCTCGAGATCCTCGGCCGGATCCGCGAGGAGTTCGGCGTGCCGGTCCTGACCGACGTCCATGAGCCCGGCCATTGCGCGACGGCCGCCGAGGTCTGCGACGTGCTGCAGATCCCGGCCTTCCTCTGCCGGCAGACCGACCTTCTGCTCGCGGCGGGCGAGACCGGCCGCGCCGTCAACGTCAAGAAGGGCCAGTTCCTCGCGCCCTGGGACATGAAGAACGTGGCCGACAAGGTGGCCTCGACCGGCAACCGGCGGATCCTGCTCTGCGAGCGGGGCACCTCCTTCGGCTACAACACCCTCGTGACCGATTTCCGCGGCCTGCCGACCATGGCCGCGACCGGCTGGCCCGTGGTGTTCGACGCCACCCATTCGGTGCAGCAGCCGGGGGGCCTCGGCGGCTCCTCGGGCGGGCAGCGCGAATTCGCCCCGGTGCTCGCGCGGGCGGCCTGCGCGGTGGGGGTCTCGGCGCTCTTCATCGAGACGCACGAGGATCCCGACCGCGCGCCCTCGGACGGGCCGAACATGATCCCGGTGGACCGGATGGGCCGGCTCATCGCCGATCTCTGCGCCTTCGACGCGCTGGCCAAGTCGCTCGCCTGAGACGGCGGGGAGCCGGGGGGCATCCCTCGAAGCCCGGGAGCTTTCGCGCCCATGGACCTCGGGCTCGGCGCGCGTCCCGGCTGCCCGCTCGGGCAAGTTCGGGCCGGTCGGCCGGAGCTCCGGGACACCCGTTCAGGCCGGCCGCACGGCCCGCGCCCAGAGCGCGAAGCGTCCGTCGGTCTGCACCGTGATCTCGGCGAAACCCGCGGCGCCCAGATGGCGGGCGAGCGAGGCCGCGGTGAAGCCCGTGCGGTGGGCCATGAAATCGTTGCCTTCGGCAATGGCGGGGCGGAAGCCGTAGAGGATGTCGAGCGGCGCGATCGGTCCCAGCGCCGAGACATAGGCCGGCTCCTCGAGCAGGCCCTGCGCCACGAGGAGCGCCACCGCCTGCAGGTCGGGCAGGGTCGCGAGCAGGAAGCCGCCCGGGCGGAGCACGCGGTGGAATTCGGCCAGCGCCAGCGGCACCTCGTGCGGGCGCAGATGTTCGAGATTGTGCGAGGACCAGACCGCATCCACCGACCCGTCCGCGACCATGGGCATCCCGGTGATGCTGGCCAGGATGTCGGGCGCGACGCCCGGATCGATGTCGAGCCGGAGCTCGCGCCAGTCACCGGCGGGAAAGACATCGCCGGGCAGCTTGGCGGGATTGGCCGCGCCGCAGCCGACATGGAGGACGGTGCGCGTCTCGGCGCGGGCCTCCGGGGTCTCGAGGGTCAGGGTCTCCATGGGGCACTCCGGATGGGTTGGATCAGGGACGGGGCTCGCGCAGGCTTTCGCTCAGCCCCTCGAGCAGCGGGTCGAGGAAATAGGACAGGAGGGTGCGGCGGCCGGCAAGGATGTCGGCCGTGAGCGTCATGCCGGGCATCAGCCCCTCGGGCAGGGGGGGACCGGGCGGAAAGACCACCCGCGCCGCATGCTGGGCGGGGCCGCCGCCGGGCGGGACGGCCGAACTCGGCGCCACGTCGGCCAGCCGGCCCTCGACCATGCCGTGATGGCGCCAGGGGAAGGCATCGACCTTGACCCGCACCGGCGCCCCCGCCCGCACGAGGCCCGCATCGCGCGACAGAAGCCCCAGTTCGGCGTGAAGCCCGCCGCCTGTGGGCGCGATCACCGCCACCGGATCGGCGGGCGTCATCAGCGAGCCGGGCCCGCCCGCCGCCACCGACAGGACCACCCCGGCCCCGGGCGCCCGCAGCTCGTGCAGCCGCGCGAGATCGGCGGTCTCGGCGATCTGCTCGGCCAGAACCGCGCGCCGCGGCCGGAGGTCGGCCAGCTCCTCGAGCAGCTTCTGCCGCCGGTCGCTCTCGAAGGCGGCAAGCCGTGCCGCGGCGCCCGCGCGTTCCTGCAGGAGGCCGTCGAGCGTGGCCTCGTTCCGGCGCTGGCGGGCCTCGGCCTCGAGCCGCGCGAGCCGCGTCTCGACGAAGGCCGCCCGGGTGCCGTTCTGCCTTGTCATCAGCCGCTCGCGCATCGCCTCGAGCTCGCGCGCGGTGGCGAGCGTCTCGGCCAGTGCCGGCCGCTCGGCGCGCGCGGCCTCGATGCCGCGGTCGATCCGGGCGAGATCGGCCTCGAGCCCGCGGCGCAGCGCGGTCTCGGTCGCGGCGCGGCCGGACTGGATGCGGCCCTCGAGCGCGCGGTCGGGGCCCGTGCCCGCGAGCGGCCGACCCACCAGCTCGGCCTCGATCCGCGCGATCCGCGCCGAGAGGGCGGCGGCCTGCGCCTTCAGCTGCGCGGCATCGGCGTCGGAGGTCCGGCTGTCCAGCCGCGCGAGCAGCTGGCCCGGCGCCACCAGATCCCCCGGCCGCACAAGGAGGCTGCGCAGCACCGCGGCCGTCACCGGACGCAGGACCGCGGCCGGATCGTCGGCCGCGATCCGGCCCGCGGCGCTCACCACCACATCGATGGGCAGGAGGGCCGCAAGCCCCACCAGCGCCGCCAGCAGCGCCCCCGCCCCGAAGGGCCAGAGCCGGAGCAGCCAGGGCAGCGGCTCGTGCCGGATCCGTTCGAGCGGCGACTGATAGGCCAGGGCCTCGGGCGCGAGCCTCCTCATGACAGATGCTCGGTCTGCTGGCGCCAGAGATGGGCATAGATCTCGCAGCCCGCGAGCAGCGCCTCGTGCGGGGCGAAGGCCACGAGCCGGCCCTGGTCGAGCACCGCGATCCGGTCGGCGCGCACGAGGGACGAGAGCCGGTGCGAGACCACGATCATGGTCCGGCCGCGGGCGATGGCGGCGAGGTTGCGGTTGACCACCGCCTCGGACTCGGGGTCGAGCGCGCTCGTGGCCTCGTCGAGGATCAGGATGCGCGGATCGGTGAGCAGCGCGCGGGCGATCGCCACCCGCTGGCGCTGGCCGCCCGAGAGGTTCGCGCCCCCCTCCTCGACGGGCGTGTCGAAGCCCCGCGGCAGGCGGCGGATGAATTCGTCGGCCCCCGCAAGGGCGGCCGCGCGCACCACCGCCTCGAGCCCGGCCTCGGGGCGGGCGAGGGCGATATTCTCGCGCAGCGTGCCGCGGAAGAGCAGATTGTCCTGCAGCACGATCCCCACCTGCCGCCGCAGAGGGCCGAGCGCGATGCTGCGGATGTCGATCCCGTCGAACAGGATCAGCCCGGCCTGCGGGGTCTCGATGCCCTGGATGAGCCGGGTGAGCGTGGTCTTGCCCGAGCCCGAGCGCCCGACGATGCCGATCACCTGCCCGGGCTCGATGGCGAGGCTCACCTGATCGAGCGCGGGCGTGGCGGCGCCGGGATAGGCGAAGCTCACCCCCCGGATCTCGAGCGCGCCGGTGAGGGCGGGGCGGGCGAGGGCGGCGGTGTCGGGCCGTTCGGGCGGATGATCCATGATCCGGCGCAGCATCCCGATCGACAGGGCGGCCTCCTGCCATTCGTTGACGAGCCCCACGATCTGGACGAGCGGCCCGCTGACCCGCCCGGCCAGCATCAGCACCGCCACGAGCGTGCCCACCGTGATCGCGCCCTCGAGCGCCAGCGCCACGCCGAAGGCCACCACGCTCACCTGCATCAGCCGCTCGAGCAGGCTGGTGAGCGTGCTCGTGACGGCCGAGACGCGGCCCAGATCCCACTGCCGGCGCACCGAGAGGGCGAGGCTCTCCTCCCAGAGCGCGCCGCGGGCGGGCTCGACCGCGAGCGATTTCACCGCGCGCATGTTGTGCAGCGTCTCGACCAGAAGCGCCTGCCGCTCGGCCTCGACCGCATAGACCGCGTTCAGCCGCCGCTGGAGGAGCGGCAGCATGAGGGCGATGCAGCCCGCGATGGCGATCCCGTAGGCCGCGATCACCAGCGCGAGCCGGCCCGACAGGAAGGCCAGCGTGGCGAAGAGCACGGGCAGGAGGGCCGCGTCGAGCAGGGTCTGCAGCAGCCGCCCGGTCAGGAACTGGCGGATCCTGTCGGTCTGCTGGATGTTGCGCGCGAGCACGCCCGCGGGCGTGGTCTCGAACAGCGTCATGGGCAGCGAGAGCAGATGGGCCACGCTCTCGGCCCCCAGATGGGCGTCGATCCGGCCGCCCGCGATCTGGCTCAGCCGCTGGCGGACATAGCCGAAGCCCGCGTCGAACAGCGCCAGCAGCACGAAGACCGCGGCGACCGCGGCGAGCGTGTTCCAGGCCCGGTAGGCGATCACCCGGTCGATCATCGCCTGCATGAGGAGGGGCAGCGCGTAGGAGATCAGGTTGCCGATCACCACCGCCACCGCGACGCCGAGAAAGAGCCCCTTCTCGCGCGCGAGCGCGGGCAGGAACCAGCGCAGCCCGAAGGCGGTCTCGGCGGCCCTCGGCCGGTCGGGGCGCCCGATCAGGATCAGCCGGCCGGTCCAGTCCCGGGCGAAGTCCTCCCAGGGCAGGGGCTGCACCCCCTGGGCCTCGTTCCGCGGATCGAGGAGGGCCACGGTCCGCGCGCCCTCGGCCCCGCCCGCATGGACCAGCACCGCCCAGTGCCCGCCCCGCAGCTCCGCCAGCGCGGGATAGGCCTGCCCGAGCCGCGAGGCGGTGCGCCAGCCCGCATCGGCCAGCAGCCGGCAGCGCAGCCCCTTGCCGCCCAGAAGCCGCAGCAGATCGGGCGCGAAATCGCCGGTCTCGAGCGGGGGCAGCTCGTCGGGGCCGAGCAGCACCCCGTGATGGGCCGCCACCAGAAACACCGCGCGCAGCGTCGACAGCACGGGCGTGTCGAGCGCGATGGACCCGGGAAGCTGGGAATCGAAGGCTGCCATATCGTCCTGTGTAGGCGGCGGGCCTTAAGGCTCCGTTTCCCTCATCCCCGGGCGGGCGCGAGATCCCTCCCGGGTCCGGCGCCTGTCGCGCGGAGGAGGCCGGACGTCCGGGCCTCAGGCGCGGCGGGCGACCGAGAGCAGGGCCGCCTCGAAACGGCGGGTGAAATCGCGGCAGTCGCCCAAGGTGAGGCTCCAGCGCTCGGCGAGGGCGGGCCCCGTCAGGGCGGGGGCCGCCGCCGGGTCGGTGGCGATCGCCACAGCGCGGGCGACATAGGCCTCGAGGTCGGGGGCGATGCAATCTTCCAGCCCCACCGCCGTGAGGAGGCTCGCCGCCATCCGGCCCGAGAAGGTCCGCCCCGCGAGCGTGAGCAGGGGCAGCCCCATCCGGAGCGCGTCCGAGGCGATGGTCCCGGCATTGTAGGGCATCGTGTCGAGAAAGAGGTCGGCCAGCGCCAGCCGCGCCCGGTAGCGGGCGGGATCGACGCGGGGGGCAAAGATCAGCCGGTGGGGGTCTAGGCCCGCCGCCTGCCAGCGGCCGGCCAGCGCCGCCTGCCCCTCGGGCGTATCCGCGACGAGCCACAGGACCGACCCCGGCACGGCCGCGACGATCCGGCACCAGGCGGCGAAGAGGGGCTCGGTGATTTTGTAGAAATGCGAGGCGCAGGCGAAGACGAAGGCGGCCTCCGGCAGGCCCTCGCCCGGGCGGTCGACGGCGGGCAGCAGGGGCCGTTGCCCGTCGTTGGCCTGATAGCAGCCCTCGAGCCGGAGCGGGGCCGGGCGGTAATGGGCGGCCTCGGCCTCGGGCACGGTCACTCGGTCGCAGATCAGCCAGTCGAGCTCGGGCAGCGGGACCGGCCCGATATAGCCCAGATAGGTCGCCTGCACCGGGGCGGGCTTCCAGCGCAGGATGCCCGGCCGGGCGCCGCGGGTCAGCCCGTTGAGATCGATCAGCAGGTCGATCTCGTCGGCGCGGATGCGCCGGGCCGCGGCCTCGTCGGAGAGGGGGCCGATCGGCACATGCCGGTCGAGGGCGGCGAGCACCCGCGCGCGCTCGGGGCTGCCGTCCTCGGGCGAGGCGCAGTAGCCCACCACCTCGAACCGGCTGCGGTCGTGGCGCTCGAGCAGTTCGGCGATGAGGAAGCTCATGGCGTGGCGGCAGAAGTCCGACGAGAGATAGCCGAGCCGCAGCCGGTCGTGGCGGTAGCCCCCGGCCGGGGCGAGCCGAATGCCCGGATCGGGCACATGCCGGGCGATCCAGGCCGCGGCCACCTCGCCCTGCCGAAGGGGATCGTCATGCAGCGCGAGGGTGGCGAGCGGGCCGCACTGCAGCTCGGCCTCGGCCTCGGTCAGGCCGGGGACGGCGAGCCGGGCCGGGGGCCAGGCCGCCATCTTCTGGCGGGCATGGACGAGATGCTGCACCACCTCGGGCTGGCGGGGATCGAGGAGAAGCGAGGCCCGCAGCTCCTCGGCGGCCTCCGCGAGCCGGCCCTCGGCCTCGAGCATCCGGCCGAGCTGGCGGTGGAGCTGGCGCCGCCCCTCGGCCGGGGGCAGCACCTGGCGCAGGAAGGCCAGCGCCTGCGTCCGGTCGCCCTGCGCCTCGGCCGCCTGACCGGCCGCGAGGGCCGCCTGCCACAGATCCGGCTTCTGGCGGAGCGCGGTGGCGGCCGCGCCGAGCGCCCCCTGCGGCTCGCCCGCAGCCTCGAGCAGCACCGCGAGATTGAACCAGGCGATCCAGGCGTCGGGCCGCTCGGGATGGAGCGCGAGCCAGCGGCGGTAGATCTCGATCGCCGCGGCGGGGGCGGCCTCGGCCAGACCCACCAGCTGCTCGGCCGTGAGCGGGGGAGAGACGGAGCCGATGGGCAGGATCGGGGCGGGCTGCACCGTCATGGGGATCTCCTCGGTTTGCGGCACCTTCGCCGCTTCCGGTTAAGGGAGTCCTCATGCCGGGCCTGACCTCTTCCGTGTGCGCCGCGAGCCCGCTTCAATTTTAGGAGGAAACGCGCGGTCGCGGCGGGCGGCGTTAGGACTTTCCTTACCGCCGCTCGGAAGAATGCCGGAAATCACGGAGGCCAGCATGGCTCCGCATGCTGGTGGATGCGCCCAGGAAATGCGTGCGCCCCGCCCCATAGGGTGAGTGTGATGACCGACTTCAGCAGCAAGACCACAGCAGAGATCGCGGCCCTGACGAGCGCCGAGGTCGCCAGCATGTCGAGCCAGGATCTGGCCGCCCTCTCCACCGCCCAGATCGCGGCGCTCACCGCCCAGCAGATCGGCTGGGTCAAGGCGGCGTCGCTGAAGGGGTTGGGGGATGCGCAGGTGGTGGCGCTGACGACGGCGCAGGCGGCGGCGCTCGGCTCGGCGCAGCTGGCCGCGCTGACGACGGCGCAGGTGGCGGCGATGGAGACGGCCGATCTCGCGGCGCTCTCGGCCACGGGGGTGGCGGGGCTGACTTCGGCGCAGCTCGGGGGGCTCTCGACCGGTCAGGTGGCGGCCCTCACCACGGCGCAGGTCGCGGCCCTGTCCAGCGTGGCGGTCAAGGGTCTGGGCTCGGTCCAGGCCTCGGGTCTCACGACGGCCCAGGTGGCCGCCCTGTCGACCGCCCAGCTCAAAGCCTTCTCGACCGCGGGCATGACGGGGCTCGGCACGGCGCAGATCGTGGCGCTCTCGAGCGCGCAGGCGGCGGTGCTCGGCTCGGCACAGGTCGCGGCGCTCACGACGGCGCAGGCGGCGGCGATGGAGACGGCCGATCTCGCGGCCCTCACCAGCGTGGCGGTGAAGGGGCTGAGCTCGACCCAGGTGGGCGCGCTGACCACGGCGCAGGTGGCGGCGCTGACCACGGGACAGCTCGGCGCGCTCTCGACCGGGGCGCTGAAGGGCCTGACCACGGCGCAGGTGGTTGCCCTGACCACGGCGCAGGCGGCCGGGCTCGGCTCGGCGCAGGTGGCGGGCCTCTCGAGCACGCAGATCGCGGCGCTGGAGACGGCGGATCTGGCCGCCCTCTCCTCGGCGGGGCTGAAGGGGCTCGGATCGGCGCAGGCCGCGGGCTTGACGACGGCGCAGGTGGCGGCGCTCACGACGGCTCAGGTGGGCCAGCTTTCGAGTGCCGCGCTGAAAGGGCTCGGCACGGCGCAGGTGGTGGCACTGACGACCGCGCAGGCGGCGGCGCTCGGCACGGCGCAGGTGGGCGCGCTCTCGACCGCACAGGTGGCGGCGCTCGAGACCGTCGATCTCGCGGCGCTCTCGACGGCGGCA
The DNA here is from genome assembly GCF_000012905.2 of Cereibacter sphaeroides 2.4.1. Taxonomy (NCBI): domain Bacteria; kingdom Pseudomonadati; phylum Pseudomonadota; class Alphaproteobacteria; order Rhodobacterales; family Paracoccaceae; genus Cereibacter; species Cereibacter sphaeroides. The sequence continues at coordinate 22,076 of NC_009007.1, forward strand.
GCGAATGCCCTGACCTCGGCTCAGGCCGCGAGCCTCACGACGGCGCAGGTGGCCGCGCTGACGACGGCGCAGGTTGCGGCGCTCTCGACGGGGGCGGTGAAGGGGCTGAGCTCGACCCAGGCGGGCGCGCTGACCACGGCACAGGTGGCGGCGCTGACCACAGGACAACTGGGCGCACTCACGACGGCGGCGCTGAAGGGCCTGACCACGGCGCAGGTGGTGGCACTGACCACGGCGCAGGCGGCGGGGCTCGGCTCGGCGCAGGTGGCGGGGCTCTCGAGCACGCAGATCGCGGCGCTGGAGACGGCGGATCTGGCCGCGCTTTCCACGACGGGGCTGAAGGGTCTGGGCTCGGCGCAGGCCGCGGGCCTGACCACGGCGCAGGTGGCGGCGCTCACCACGGCTCAGGTGGGCCAGCTCTCGAGTGCCGCGCTGAAAGGGCTCGGGACGGCGCAGATCGTGGCGCTGACGACGGCGCAGGCGGCGGCGCTGGGGTCGACGCAGGTGGCCGGGCTCTCGACCGCGCAGGTGGCGGCGCTGGAGACGGCCGATCTCGCGATGCTCTCGACCGCGGGGGTGAAGGCGCTGAGCTCGACGCAGGTGGGCGCGCTGACGACGGGGCAGGTGGCGGCCCTGACCACGGCGCAGGCCGCCCAGCTCTCGACGGCGGCGCTGAAGGGCCTGAGTTCGACGCAGGTGGCGGCCCTGACGACGGGGCAGGTGGCGGCCCTGACCACGGCCCAGCTCGGCGCGCTGACGACGGCGGCGCTGAAGGGCGTGACCACGGCGCAGGTGGTGGCGCTGACCACGGCGCAGGCGGCGGGGCTCGGCTCGGCGCTGCTGGCGGGCCTGTCGAGCACGCAGATCGCAGCGATCGAGACGGCGGATCTGGCCGCGCTCTCCACCACCGGGCTGAAGGGTCTGGGCTCGGCGCAGGCGGCGGGCCTGACCACGGCGCAGGTGGCCGCCTTCACCACGGCGCAGGTGGGGCAGCTTTCGACGGCGGCGCTGAAGGGGCTCGGCACGGCGCAGGTGGTGGCGCTGACCACGGGCCAGGCGGGGGCGCTCGGCTCGGCGCAGGTGGCGGGTCTCTCGACCGCGCAGGTGGCGGCGCTCGAGACGGCCGATGTCGCGGCGCTCTCGACGGCGGGGGTGAAGGGCGTGGGCTCGGCGCAGGCGGCGGCCCTCGGCTCGGCGCAGGTGGCAGCGCTGACGACGGCGCAGGTGGGCCAGCTTTCGACCACGGCCCTGAAGGGCTTCGGCTCGGTGCAGGCTTCGGGTCTCACCACGGCGCAGGTGGCGGCGCTGACCACGGCGCAGCTCTCGCAGCTCTCGACGGCGGCGGTGAAGGGGCTCGGCACCGCGCAGATCGTGGCGCTGACCACGGGCCAGACGGCAGCGCTCGGCTCGGCGCAACTGGGCGCCCTCTCGACGGCGCAGGTGGCGGCCTTCGAGACGGCGGATGCCGCGGCGCTGACCACGACGGCGCTGAAGGGGCTGACCACGGCGCAGGTGGTGGCGCTGACGACGGGTCAGGCGGCGGCGCTCGGCTCGGCGCAGGTCGCGGGCCTGTCGAGCACGCAGATCGCGGCGCTCGAGACGGCGGATCTCGCGGCCCTGACCACCACGGCGGTGAAGGGCCTGGGCTCGACGCAGGTTTCGAGCCTGACGACGGGGCAGGTGGCGGCGCTCACCACCGTGCAGGTGGCGGCGCTGAGCACGGCGGCCGTGAAGGGCGTGGGCTCGGTGCAGGCCTCGGGGCTGACGACGGCGCAGGTGGCGGCGCTGACCACGGCCCAGGTGGCCCAGCTCTCGACGGCGGCGCTGAAGGGGCTCGGCACGGCGCAGATCGTGGCGCTGACCACGGCCCAGGCGGCCAAGCTCGGCTCCGATCAGGTCGCCGCCCTCTCGACGGCGCAGGTGGCGGCGCTGGAGACGGCGGATCTGGCGACCCTCTCGGCCACGGGCGTGAAGGGCTTCGGATCGGCACAGGCGGCGGCCCTCGGCTCGGCACAGGTGGCGGCGTTCACCACGGCGCAGGTGGCGGCGCTGACCACGGCGGCGGTGAAGGGCTTCGGCTCGGTGCAGGCCTCGGGCCTCACCACCGCGCAGGTGGCCGCGCTGACCACGGCGCAGCTCTCGCAGCTCTCGACGGCGGCGGTGAAGGGGCTCGGCACGGCGCAGATCGTGGCGCTGACCACGGGCCAGACGGCGGCGCTCGGCTCGGCGCAGCTGGGTGCCCTCTCGACGGCGCAGGTGGCGGCCTTCGAGACGGCGGATGCCGCGGCGCTGACCACGACGGCGCTGAAGGGGCTGACCACGGCGCAGGTCGTGGCGCTGACCACGGGTCAGGCGGCCGCCCTCGGCTCGGTGCAGGTGGCGGGTCTCACGACCGCGCAGATGGCGGCGCTCGAGACGGCGGATCTCGCGGCCCTCACCACCACGGCGGTGAAGGGGATCACCACCGCCCAGATGGGGGCGCTGACGACGGGACAGGTGGCAGCCCTCACCACGGCGCAGGTGGCCGCGCTTGCGGGCACGGCGGTGAAGGGACTGTCCTCGACCCAGGCGGGGGCGCTGACGACGGCACAGGTGGCGGCGCTGACCACGGCCCAGGTGCCCCAGCTCTCGACGGCGGCGCTGAAAGGGCTCGGCTCGGCCCAGATCGTGGCGCTGACCACGGCCCAGGCGGCCGTCCTCGGCTCGGCGCAGCTGGGCGCCCTCTCGACGGTGCAGGTGGCGGCGCTCGAGACGGTCGATCTCGCGGCCCTGACCACCGCGGCCGTGAAGGGCCTCGGCTCGGCCCAGGTCGCGGGCCTGACCACGGGCCAGGTGGCGGCCCTCACCACGGCGCAGATGGCCCAGCTCTCGACGGCGGCGATCGCGGGTCTGGGATCGGTGCAGGCCTCCGGCCTGACCACGGGCCAGGTGGCGGCCCTCACCACCGATCAGCTCGCCCGGATCACCACCGCGGCGGTGAAGGGGCTCGGCACGGCGCAGATCGTGGCTCTGACCACGGCGCAGGCGGCGACGCTCGGCTCGGCGCAACTGGCCGCGCTTTCGACGGCGCAGGTGGCGGCCTTCGAGACGGCGGATGTGGCGGCGCTGACCACCGCAGCGGTGAAGGGCTTCGGGACAGCGCAGGTGGCGGCGCTGACCACCGGGCAGGCGGCCGCCCTTGGCTCGCGTCAGGTGGGCGCGCTTTCCACGGCGCAGGTGGCGGCGCTCGAGACGGCGGATCTCGCAGCCCTCACCACCGCGGCCGTGAAGGGTCTGGGATCGGCGCAGGCGAAAGTCCTGACGGCGGCGCAGATGGCCGCGCTCACCTCGGCTCAGGTGGCGGCCCTCACCACGACCGCCGTGGCAGGCTTCGGCTCGGTGCAGGCGGCGGCGCTCACCACGGCGCAGATGACGGCGCTCACCACCGCGCAGATCCCCACCCTGACCACGGCCGCCATCAAGGGTCTCGAAACCGCCGATATCGCGGCGCTCACCACGACGCAGGCGTCGGCCTTCACGGCCACGCAACTGGGGGCCATGTCGAGCGCCCAGATCGCGGCTCTCTTCCTCTGACATAGAGGGAGCACCTCCGGCCCTTCGGGGCCGGAGGATCTTCTTTCCCCGCCCCCGGACCCTGCCCGGCGGCGGCCCCCACCCTCAGATCACGAAGAAATCCGCGGCCGTCAGGCCGAGCCCCGCCGAGAGGGTCGCGATCTGCACCCGCGCGCCCCCTCCGGTGCCGTCGGCATCGAACCAGAGCGCCCCGGTGTCGCGCTCATAGAGGATCCGGTCGGCCGCATCGGTGGCCTGTCCCGAGAGGTTGGAGGCAAAGGCCGCCCCGCGCAGCGCCCCCGCCGGAAGGCCGCGGAACACCGCATTTTCCAGATGGATCACGTCGTCGGCCACGTTGAAATCCGCGATCCGGTCGATCGCGCCGGGCCCGGGGCGGGTGTTGAAGACAAAGCTGTCGCGCCCGGCGCCGCCGATCAGCAGATCCGCCCCGCCGCCGCCGCTCAGCGTGTCGTTGCCGGCGCCGCCGCTCAGCCGGTTCGCGCCGCCATTGCCGATCAGCAGGTTCGAAAGCCCGTTGCCGGTCCCCGAAAGGTTCGCCGTGCCCGTCAGCACCAGCGTCTCGAGCTGGGCGCCCAGCGTGTAGCTGACCGAGGCGCGCACCACATCCACCCCCTGGCCCGCGCGCTCCACGATCGTGTCGCCGCCATCGGTGATGTAGGTGTCGTTGCCCGTCCCGCCGATCATGACGTCGCGCCCGCCGCCGCCGTTCAGCGTGTCGTTGCCGGCAAGCCCCTGCAGCCGGTTCGCCCCGCCATTGCCGGTGAGCAGGTTCGCAAGCCCGTTGCCGGTGCCCGACAGGGCAGCCCCGCCGGTCAGCACCAGCCGCTCGACATTGGCGGCCAGGGTCCAGGAGAGGCTGCTCTGCACCGTGTCGATACCGCCCCCGGCCAGCTCGATCGTGCTGTCCCCGGCATGGTTGACGATATAGCGGTCGTTGCCCGTGCCCCCCACCATCCGGTCGCGTCCGCCGCCGCCGTCGAGCAGGTCGTTGCCCGCGCCGCCCGACAGAAGGTCATTGCCGCCCCGGCCCTCGATCCGGTCGTTGCCGCCGAACCCCTCGATCCGCTCGGCATTGGCCGTGCCGATCAGCCGGTCGTTGCCGCCCGAGCCGCGGAGCGTGCCGTCGAGGAGGGTGGCCACCCCCACCGGCACCGGCGTGGCCGAGGAGATGGCGCTGGGGAAGGGCGGCACGAGGCGTAGGCTGAAGCTCTCGGTATTCTCGAGCACGAGATCGTCGAGGATGGGGATGAGAATTTCGGCCCGGGTCTGGCCGGGCAGGAAGACCACCTCGCCCGACCGGGCGGCGAAGTCGCTGCCCGGGCGGGCCGTCCCGGCGAGGGTCTGGAAGCCGATGGCGATCCGCTCGGCCGAGGCGGCCGAAAGCTCGACCACGAAGACCGCGACCCGGCCGCCGGGCCCTTCCTGCAGCGTGGCATGGCCGACCGAGACCGAGCGGTTCAGCCCCACCCCGTCATTGTCGAGCACCCAGCCGCCGGTGGACAGGGCGCGGTTGCCGCCGCCGAACTGCGCGCCGCGGGGATCGCTCAGATCGAGAAAGAAGCTCTCGTCGATCTCGTCGAGACTGTCGTTGTAGGAACGGATGCGGAGGGTCTGCACCGTCTCGCCGGGGGCGAAGGTGAGGGTGCCCGAGGGGGCCGTGGAATAGAAATCCTCGTCGAGCAGCGCGGTGCCGGAGCGGAACTGGTAATCCACGCTCACCGCGTCGGTCGCGGGCTCGGAGAGCCGGATCGTATAGGTGAGGTAGCTGCCCTCGACCACCCGGTCGCCTTCGACCGAGATCACTGGCACCGGCCCGTCGTCGTTCAGGATCTCGGCCGTGCCGGTGGCGGCGGGCACGCCATGGGCGCCGGTGACGGCCAGACCGAAGGTCTCGCCCGCCTCGACCGCGCCATCGTTGATCAGATTGACCGCGACCGTGGCCTCGGTCTGGCCGGCGAGGAAGGTGACGGTGCCGGTGCGGGCAACATAATCCGCGCCTGCCCGGGCCGAGCCGTCATGGGTCGTGTAGGTGAAGCTGCGGTCGGTGGTGAAGGCCTCCGACAGCGTGAGGGTGAAGAGCGCCTGCCCGCCTGCGGCCTCGGTCACCACCGGGTTCGAGACGGCCAGTGCCCGGTTCACCCCCACGCCGTCATTGTCGATCACCCAGCCCGTCGTGACGAGGGTCGAGATGTTGGCGCCGAACCGCGCGCCCTGCGGTTCGCTCAGCTCGAGAAAGAAGCTCTCGTCGATTTCGTCGAGACTGTCGTTGTAGGAGCGGATGCGGAGGGTCTGCACCGTCTCGCCCGGGGCGAAGGTGAGCGTGCCCGAGGGGGCGGTGGAATAGAAATCCTCGTCGAGCAGCGCGGTGCCCGAGCGGAACAGGTAATCCACGCTCACCGCGTCGGTCGCGGGCTCGGAGAGCCGGATCGTATAGGTGAGGTAGCTGCCCTCGACCACCCGGTCGCCCTCGACCGAGATCACCGGCACCGGCCCGTCGTCGTTCAGGATCTCGGCCGTGCCGGTCGCGGCGGGCACGCCATGGGCGCCGGTGACCGCGAGGCCGAAGGTCTCGCCCGCCTCGACGGCGCCATCGTTGATCAGATTGACCGCGACCGTGGCCTCGGTCTGGCCGGCGAGGAAGGTGACTGTGCCGGTGCGGGCCACGTAATCCGCGCCCGCCCGGGCCGACCCATCGTAGGTCGTGTAGGTGAAGCTGCGGTCGGTGGTGAAGGCCTCCGACAGCGTGAGGGTGAAGAGCGCCTGCCCGCCCGCGGCCTCGGTCACCACGGGGTTCGAGACGGCCAGCGCCCGGTTCACCCCCACGCCATCGTCGTCGATCACCCAGCCCGCGGTGACGAGGGTCGAGATGTTGGCGCCGAACTGCGCGCCCTGCGGATCGCTCAGTTCGAGAAAGAAGCTCTCGTCGATCTCGTCGAGCCTGTCGTTGTAGGACCGGATCTGGAGGGTCAGCACCGTCTCGCCGGGGGCGAAGACGAGCGTGCCCGAGGGGGCGGTGGAATAGAAATCCTCGTCGAGCAGCGCGGTGCCGGAGCGGAACAGGTAATCCACGCTCACCGCATCGGGGGCGGGCTCGGAGAGCCGGATGGTGTAGGTGAGGTAATTGCCCTCGACGACGGGGGTGCTGGTGACGCTGAAGGTCGGAAGAATGGCCATGAAACGGATCCGATCGAGAAATGTCAGGGGAAAGGGATTCGACGGAAAGTCTGCCCGACAGAGGCATGTTTTCAAAGCCGAACAGGCCGGGCCTCGGCATTTTTCCCTTATAAGGAAAGGGGCATAGCCCTTTCGGCGCAGGTCTTCCGACCCATTGGGAGGCCTGTCGCACCCTCTTTCGGACCCGACCTTTCCGCCCCTCCGCCCGATCGGCCCCGGGCGGGCGCATCCGGGGGAGGGCGGCCCTCCCTGCGCTTGAGTTCCCGCGGCCCTCCGGCCAAAAGGAACGGACCCGCGCGGAGGAGGCCCGGATGTTTCAGACCGTCACGATCCTGCTCGACTGGTTCGGCCTGTGCATCTTCACCGTGACGGGCGCCCTCGTCGCCTCGCGCAAGGAGATGGACATCGCGGGCTTCGTGCTGCTCGGGGCGGTGACCGGCGTGGGCGGCGGCACGATCCGCGATCTCGTGCTCGGCCGCACCCCGGTCTTCTGGGTCGAGGAGCCGGCCTATGTGCTGGCCTGCCTCGGCGTCGCGGTCTTCACCTTCTTCTTCGCCCACATCCCCCAGTCGCGCTACCGCTTCCTGCTCTGGCTCGATGCGGTGGGCCTGTCCCTCTTTGCGGTGACGGGGGCCGAGCGGGCGCTGCAGACCGGGGCGGGGCCGGTGATCGCGATCGCCATGGGGGTGGCCACGGCGACCTTCGGCGGCATCCTGCGCGATCTTCTGGGCGGCGAGAGCCCGGTGATCCTGCGGCGCGAGATCTATATCACCGCGGCGCTTCTGGGGGCGGCCGCCTTCGTGGCGCTCGACGCATTCGGCGCCCCGCGCGAGCTGGCGCTGGGGGCGGGGTTCGCCGCGGCCTTCCTGTCGCGGGCGGCGGGCCTCGTCTGGGGCCTGTCGCTGCCGCGCTACCGCGCGCGGCCGGGCCGGCCCGAGGGGCGGGGCTGAGCCCTCAGGGATCGGTCGTATTGACCGGATAGACCGTCGTGTCGCGGATCCGCTCCATGGCGAATTTCGAGGTCACGTTCTTCGGGCCGGTGGTCTCGGTCAGGCGCAGGTAGAAGGCGTCGAAGGCGGGCATGTCGGCGGTCACGACCTTGAGCAGATAGTCGACCTCGCCCGCCATGCGCCAGACCTCGACCACCTCAGGCAGGGCCGCCACCGCCTCGGCAAAGCGCGCGCGCCAGCCGGGGCCATGGTCGGGCGCCTCGATCTCGACGAAGACGGTGAGGCCGAGCCCGATCCGGGCGGGATCCACCAGCGCCACGCGGCCGGTGATCACGCCCGATTGTTCGAGCCGCCGGATCCGCTTCCAGCAGGGGGTCTGGGACAGGCCCACCCGGTCGGCGAGCCGGGCGAGCGAGAGCGAGCAGTCGCGCTGCAGCTCGTGGAGGATCTTGCGGTCGATCCGGTCGAGCGCGGGCGCGCGGGCGTCGGTCTCGGGGATCTCGGCATAGGCCATGGGGCGGCTCTCGGAGAGGGGGGTGGTCCGCCCGCCGGGTCCGGCGGGAGGACCGGGCCGGGAGGGGGCCCGGCTCATGCGGTGAGGAACTGGCGCACGAAGTCCGTCCGGGGGCGGGCGCGGATCTCGGCGGGCTTGCCGATCTGCTCGATGCGCCCCATCGACATGACCACCACGAGGTCTGCAAGCTCCATCGCCTCGTCCTGATCGTGGGTGACGAAGACGGTGGTCAGGCCGGTCTCGTCGTGGATGTCGCGCAGGCCCTGACGCAGCTCCTTCCTCACGCGGGCGTCGAGCGCGCCGAAGGGCTCGTCGAGGAGCAGCATCCGCGGTTCGATGGCCAGCGCCCGGGCGAGGGCGACCCTTTGGCGCTGGCCGCCCGACAGCTGCGCCGGATAGCGGCGGGCGATGTCGGGCAACTGGATGAGCCCGAGCAGCCGGTGGACCCGGCGGTCGATCTCGGCTCCGGTGGGCCGGCTGCGGCGCGGGCGGGCGCGCAGCCCGTAGGCCACGTTCTCGAAGACGGTCATGTGGCGGAAGAGCGCGTAGCTCTGGAAGACGAAGCCCGCGCGGCGCTCCTGCACGGTGAGGCCCGTTGCATCCTGCCCGTCGAAGAGCACCCGGCCCGAGGTGGGAAATTCGAGCCCGCCGAGGATCCTGAGGAGCGTGGTCTTGCCCGACCCCGAAGGCCCGAGCAGCGCGATCAGCGCCCCCGAGGGGATCGAGAGGCTCACGGGATGAAGCGCGGTGGTGGGGCCGAAGGACTTGGCGATCTCGTCGATCTCGATATGCACGAAGTCTCTCCTCAATGGCGGTGGGTGGCGGCGAGCTGGTCGGCATAGCGCCATTCCAGCGCCGATTTCAGCGTGAGCGTGACGAGGGCGAGGGCTGCGAGCAAAGCCGCCATCGCGAAGGCCGCGACCGAGAGATATTCGTTGTAGAACATCTCGATCATGATCGGCATCGTGGTGGTCTTGCCGCGGATCTTGCCCGAGACCACCGCCACCGCGCCGAATTCGCCCATGGCGCGGGCGTTGCACAGAAGCACGCCGTAAAGAAGCGCCCAGCGGATGTTGGGCAGCGTCACGGTGAGGAAGGTCCGCCAGCCGGAGGCGCCGAGCGTCAGCGCGGCCTCCTCTTCGGCGCGGCCCTGCTCGGTCATGATCGGGATCAGCTCGCGCGCGACGAAGGGGAAGGTGATGAAGAGCGTGGCCAGCACGATCCCCGGCACCGCGAAGACGATCGGATGGCCATGGGCCACGAGCCAGGCGCCGAGCGCGGAATTGGCCCCGAAGAGCAGCACGAAGGCGAGCCCCGCCACCACCGGCGAGACCGAGAAGGGCAGGTCGATTAGCGTGATGAGCACGGCCTTGCCGCGCCAGTCGAACTTGGTGACGGCCCAGGCGGCGGCGAGGCCCGCGGCGGCGTTCAGCGGCACCGCCACCGCGGCCACGGTGAGGGTGAGGCGGATCGCGGCCAGCGCGTCGCGGTTGCCGAGGGCGGTCACGGCGGCGGCGAGGCCGTCGCGCAGCGCCTCGGCGAAGACCGCGGCCAGCGGCGCCAGCACGAGGAGCCCGAGAAGCCCGAGCGTGCCCGCGATCAGCAGGCGGCGCATCCAGGCGGGCTCGGCCGTGGCGGCGCGGGGCAGGCGGCGGGCGGGGGAGAGGGGGAGATGGGTCATGGCTCAGACCGCGCCCATGCGGCGCCGGCTCCAGATCTGGACGAGGTTGATGGCGAAGAGGAGCGCGAAGGAGATGCCGAGCATGGCAAGCGCAATGGCCACCGCGCCGTCATAGTCGAACTCCTCGAGCCGGATGACGATGAGGAGGGGGGCGATCTCGGTCTGCATCGGCAGGTTGCCCGCGATGAAGATGACCGAGCCGTATTCGCCCACCGCGCGGGCCAGCGCCAGGGCGAAACCCGTGAGCAGCGCCGGGGCGAGCATGGGCAGGATCACCCGGCCGAAGGTGCGCGCCCGCGAGGCGCCGAGCGTGGCCGAGGCCTCCTCGACCTCGCGGTCGATCTCCTCGATCACCGGCTGGACCGAGCGGACGACGAAGGGCAGACCCACGAAGATGAGGGCGAGCCAGATGCCCGCCTCGCTGTAGGCCACGCGGATCCCCAGGGGCTCGAGCAGCCGCCCGATCGCCCCGTTCGGCGCATAGAGCGCGGTGAGCGCGATGCCCGCCACCGCGGTGGGCAGGGCGAAGGGCAGGTCGACCGCCGCATCGACGAGGCGGCGGCCCGGAAAGCGGTAGCGCGCCAGCACCCAGGCCAGCGCCAGACCGAAGACGAGGTTGATCGCCGCCGCCCCGAGCGCCGCGCGGAACGAGAGCGCCAGCGCCGCCTGCACCCGCTCGCGCCCGAGCAGCGCCGCCACATCGGCGGGTCCGATCTGCGCCCCCCGGAGGAGGAGGGCGCCGATCGGCAAGAGCACGACGAGCGAGAGCGCCGTCAGCGTGATCCCCATGGCGAGGCCGAAGCCCGGCAGGGGCGAGGGGGCGCGGAGGGCGCGCATCCTATTTCGCCTCGTAGATCTGGTCGAAGGTGCCGCCGTCGCCGAAATGCTCGGGCTGCGCCTTGCCCCATCCGCCGAAGTGGCCGATGTCGACCAGCTCGAGATCGGGGAAGCGCTTCACATCCGCAGGATCGGCGGCCGACCTGTCCCAGGCGCGGTAATAGTGCTTGTAGGCCAGCGCCTGCCCCTCGGGCGTGTAGAGGAAATCGAGATAGGCCGTCGCCAGTTCGCGCTGCCCGTCCGAGGCGAGATTGCCCTCGACCAGCGCCACCGGCGGCTCGGCCCGGATCGAGAGCGAGGGCACGACGATCTCGAACCGGTCGGGCCCGAGTTCCTCCAGCGCGAGCCAGGCCTCGTTCTCCCAGGCCAGCAGCACGTCGCCGAGGCCGCGCTGAACGAAGGTCGTGGTGGCCCCGCGCGCGCCGGTGTCGAGCACCGGCACATGGGCATAGAGATCGTGGAGGAAGGCCTTCGGATCCTGCCCGTTCTTCTCGGCCCAGGCCCAGGCCGCGAGGTAGTTCCAGCGCGCCCCGCCGCTGGTCTTGGGATTGGGCGTGATGACCTGCACATCCTCCTTCACCAGATCGCCCCAGTCGGCGATCCCCTTGGGATTGCCCGACCGCACGAGGAAGACGATGGTCGAGGTATAGGGCGAGGAATTGTGCGGCAGCCGGCTCTGCCAGTCGGCGGGGATCTTGCCCGACTTCGCCGCGACCGCATCGATGTCGGAGGCGAGCGCCAGCGTCACCACCTGCGCATCGAGCCCGTCGATCACCGCCCGCGCCTGCGCGCCCGAGCCGCCGTGGCTGGTCTCGATCTCGGGCGCCTCGTGGCCCTCGGCCTCCCAAGCCTTGGCGAAGGCCTCGTTCACGTCGCGGTAGAGCTCGCGCGTGGGGTCGTAGCTCACGTTCAGCAGGGTTTCGGCCGAGGCGGGGGCCCCGAGCCCCAGAGCCAGCGCGAGGCCGGCTGTGGCAAGGCGCGGAAGGCGGGGGAAGAACTGCGTCATCTGTCTCTCCTGTCGAGGGGCGCGGGCCTTCGGGAAGGCCCGGTCCGGATCGTCCCGGCCCCGGCCTCCGGAGGCCCGCCGCGGCGGGCCTGTTGCCGTCGGGCGGAGGCCTCCGGGCCTCCGGGGGGCGGGACGAAGGGGCGGGCGGTCGCATCCATGATCGTCTCCCGGAAGGCCGGCGGTGCCGTCCCGACAATTACGACAGGGTTTATCGTCATTAGCAACAAAAAATATCTGGTGATCTTGTCGTGATTTGGAGAAGGATCTTCTCCACCCGGCCGCGCCGGCCGGGCGGCGGGAGAAGGGCCTGCTCTTTCGAGGGGGGATTCGCGGCCTCCGCCCGGGGGCTTGAGCGGATCGAAGGCCGCCTGCCCGAGGCGGGGCGCGGCCTTGCGCCGGCCCGCCTTCGAGACCGCCGGATCGGCCGTCAGGCGGGGGGCACGAGGCTCCGGCGCGCCTCGGCGGCCACTTCCCGCGTCAGCGCCTCGAGCAGCCGCGCGCCCAGCCGGGCATGCTGCCAGTGCAGCGGCACGTCGAGCGGCCGCCCGGGGATGAGTTCGGCCAGCCGGCCTGCGGCCAGATGCGCCGCCACCAGCGGCAGAGGATTCATCGCCCAGCCGAGCCCCGCGAGGCTCGCATCGAGGAACCCTTGCGTCGAGGGCACCCAATGGGTCGGCGCCGCGAGCGGATGGCCGAAGGTCTCCTCGACCCAGCGCGCCTGCAGCCCGTCCTTCCGGTCGAAGCGGAGCACCGGCGCGCGCGCCAGCGCCGCCGCATCCACCCCTTGCGGGAAATGCCGCGCGAGAAAGGCGGGGCTTGCGGTGGCGAGATAGCGCAGCGCGCCCAGAGGCCGGGTCCGGCACCCCGAGACCGGCGCGGGATCGGCGGTGACGGCGGCCAGCACCTCGCCGTTGCGCAGACGCGCCGCCGTATGGTCCTCACCGTCGAGCACCAGATCGAGGAGCGTCCCGGTGGCCGCCGAGAAGCGCGCCGCGGCGGGCAGGAACCAGCTGCCGAGCGAATCCGCCGTGACCGCCACGCGCAGCGTCGCCGGCCCCTCCTCGGCGCCCGCCAGAAGCGGCAGGTCGGCCGCGAGTTCCCCCTCGAGGAGGCGCACCCGCTCCATGTGGGCAGAGAGCCGCGCCCCGGCCTCGGTCGGCACCGGCGGCTGGCTGCGCACGACGAGCGTGGCCCCCACCCGCTCCTCGAGCGCGCGGATCCGCTGCGAGACGGCCGAGGGCGTCACGCCGAGCACGGCGGCCGCGCGCTCGAAGCCGCCCTCGCGCAGGACGGCGGCGAGGGCCGCGAGCGACGGATAGTCGAGCATCTGAAGTCTCGCTTCATCGGGATCAGTATCCTGAACTGGACTACACCCGTCCCTCGCGGCAGGAAAGCCGTCATGACAGACCTCGCCCCCTTCCTCACCGGCTTCGGCCTCTCCCTGGGCCTGATCGTCGCCATCGGCGCGCAGAATGCCTTCGTGCTGCGGCAGGGGCTTCGGCGCGAACATGTGGGCGCGGTCGTGGCCTTCTGCGCGTTGGCCGATCTGGCGCTGATCGCGGCGGGCGTAGCGGGTCTGGGAACGGTCCTCGGGCGCGCGCCCGGGCTGGTGACGGGTCTGTCGCTGGGCGGCGCGGCCTTCCTCGGCTGGTACGGGCTCTCGGCCCTGCGCCGGGCGCTGCACCCCGCGCGGCTGGTCGCGGAGACCGGAGGGGAGGCGCTGACGCGGGCGGGAGCGCTGGCCCGTGTGGCCGCCTTCACCTTCCTCAACCCCCATGTCTATCTCGACACCGTGCTTCTGGTGGGATCGGTCGGGGCGGCGCAGCCCACGGGCGCGCAGGGGCCCTTCGTGGCCGGCGCGGGCCTCGCCAGTCTGGTCTGGTTCGTGGCCTTGGGCTTCGGGGCCCGCCTGCTCGCGCCGCTTTTCGCTCGGCCGCGCGCCTGGCGGGTGCTTGACCTGCTGGTGGGCGCCGTCATGATCCTTCTGGCCGGGGGCCTTCTGACCCGCGTCCTGTCCACCGCCTGACCCGCCCGACCGGAGACGCCGATGTATACGCCTGCCGCCTTCCGCATGGAGGAGCTGCCCGATCTGCACGCGGCGATGCGCGCCGCGGGCCTCGCCACCTTCGTGACCGGCACCGGCGCGGGCCTCATGGCCACCCCGCTGCCGCTGTTCCTCGCCCCCGACGAGGGGCCGCTCGGCACGCTCTACGGTCACCTCGCGCGGGCCAATCCGCAGCGGGCCGAGCCGCCCACCTGCGAGGCGCTGGCGATCTTCGGCGGGGCCGACGCCTATGTCACCCCGGCCTGGTATGCGACGAAGCGCGAGACCGGGCGGGTGGTGCCGACCTGGAACTATGTGGCCGTCCATGCCTATGGCACGCCCGACTTCTTCGAGGATGCAACGCGGCTGCACGCGGTGGTGAGCCGCCTGACGGATCTGCACGAGGCCGCCCGGCCCGATCCCTGGGCGGTGACGGATGCGCCCGCCCCCTATATCCGCAGCCAGCTGAAGGGCATCGTCGGCCTCCGCCTGCCGATCGCGCGGATCGAGGGCAAACGGAAGATGAGCCAGAACCGCAGCGCGGAAGACCGCGCCGGCGTCGCGGCCGGATTGGCGGAAAGCGACCGCCCCGGCGACCGGGCGGCGGCAGGACTGGTGCCGCTGGATTAGCAGCCTCGAAGCGAACCGGGCCGCAGCGCCCTCGCCCTCCGTCAGGGGCCGCACCGCACACCTGTGACCTCGCCGATCTCTCGCGGATCGCGGTGAGGATAGCGGTGCCGGGGCGGGTCACGCTCCTGAGCGCCGGGGGCGCGGCCTGCCTCAGACGCCCGCGGCGGAGCCCGGCCCCTCGTGCTCCTCGGCGGCCTCGGGCAGGCGGATGGGGGCGGCGAGGATCTGCTCGGCCGCGGCGGGCACCCCCACGAGATCGGCGAGCGTCAGCGAGTCGATCAGCACGAGATAGGACCAGAAGATCCCCGCGAAGACCTTGCGGATCCGGCAGGTCTCCTCGTCGGTGCAATCCTCGCATTTCTGGTAGGAGCGCCGCGAGAGGCAGGGCAGGGGCGCGATCGGCCCGTCGATCATCCGCAGAAGCTCGCTCAGCGGCACCTGCGCCGGCTCCTTGATCAGCAGATAGCCGCCCGAGCGCCCGCGCGTGCTGGCGATGTAGCCCGCGTTGCGGATGTCGAGCAGGATATGTTCGAGAAACCGCTTCGGCGTGCCGGAGCGTTGCGCGATATCCTCGATCCGGAGGGGTCGGCGGTCGCCGGACTTCTCCTCCGCGAGGACCATGAGGGCCTTCAGCGCATATTTCATCTTCTGGGTGATCATGCCAGCCAAGCTAGGGGGCGGGGGCCGGGATCACAAGAAAGATCCACAGGATCGGTCGTGTTTTCCTGACGCAGAGCCGACCGGGCCGCACCCTTGCCGGGAGGCCCGGGTCCCTGCGGGCGCCGTGACGGTCCGGGACCTTCCGAAGGAGACGCCGGAGAGCTCGGGGCGGCAGAGGGCGCGGGTCTCCGGTCCCATCGGCCCCGGCCGCGGCCGGACCTCGGGGAAAAAGGGGTCCCGGCCCGGCAGGCGCGGTCGCAGGTGCCGCCCGGACCTGCCTTGGCAGGTCGCGACCGGACGGCGGAGCCGGAGAGGCTCAAGCGGCCCGGGGCGCGGAAGGCTCCGGGACGGGAAAGCAGGAAAGGGGAAAGGAGGAGAGGCTGCGGCCGTCCGGGTCCGGAAGGGCCGCGCCCCGGTCCGGGATCGGTCCCGGAGAGTGCATGGCGGGGGAGCCCCCCGCCCGGCGGCGCAGGGCCGCTCTGCCGGAGGATCTCCGGCGGCGGCCTTCGGCCCTCAGGAGAGGCGCTTGGCCTGGCTGCGGAAGAGGGCGAGCGCGCGGTAGATGTTGCGGCGGGTGTCGGCCAGCGGCGGGGCAGCCGGCGCCCGGGAGCCCGCGGAATGGGCCTCGGTATGCTGCCAGTGACCGCCGATCCGGGCCGTCCAGTGGTCGCCGTGATCCTCGAAATGGAAGGGGACCACCCCGTCCACCGTGCCCCGGGCCTCGACCGGGCCGTTCCGGGTGGTGATGTCGAATTCTAGTGCCATGGTCTTCTTTCTCTTGGCGGCATTTGCCGCATCGTTGGGCGGCAATGGCCGCCGGGCTTCATTCAATGAAGGGATTTTTCGTCCGGCCTCCCGCAGGAGCGGAAGGATCCGCGCCGAGGTGGCCTGAGGCGGATATAGGGCGCCGCGGCGCCGGTTCAACCGGCAGGGGTCCGGGGCGCACCCCGGACCTGGGCGACCGGCGGCTCAGGACCCCGGGGCGGGCCGGGCGGGGAAGGGCGGACAGGCTCCTCCGAGGCCCGGCCCCCGACCCTGCGGCGCGCCGGGGAGGGCTCGGGCGCGGGTCCCCTTGCGTGACATGGTCACTGACCGGGGAGGCGCGCGCGCCTATGGGAGGGGGACGGGACTGCGCGCCCGGCCCCTCCCCTCGCCCGCGTCCCGGGCGATCCATCGGAAAGACCGCCCCATGAGCTACAAACAGAAGATCGACGACATCCGCGACGAGCTGCGCAGCCTCTACAAGGCCGCCCCCGAGCAGACCCGGGGCTTCGGCACCCTCTCCAAGGCGGTGAAGGAGACGGGCGTGCTCGGGGTCAAGGAGAAGGAATGCGTGGCGCTCGGCATGGCGCTCGTGCAGCGCTGCGAGCCCTGCATCCTGCTCCATGTCGAGGCGCTGATGAAGGCCGGGGCCAGCCGCGAGGAGCTGAGCGACGTGCTGGCCATGGCGATCCAGATGAGCGGCGGCCCCGGCCTGATGTATGCGGCGAAGGCCTTGGCCTGCTGGGACGAGCTCGCCGCGGCGGGGGCCTGACCCCCCAGCGGCGGCCGGCATTCAACAGGCCGCCCGAGGGCGGACGGCCCTCGGGCTCCTGCGGGACGGGCGCCCCGGCCTGGGACGACCGGCCGGGCCTGACGCCGGGCGGGGCCCGCCTCTGCGACCCCCGTCACACGGGCGCTTCTCTTCGGAAGGAGGCCTCAGGCGCCGAAGCCCACCTGCCAGATCAGGACCGGCACCGCCGAGAGCGGGATCAGCGAGACGAGGACGAGCACCCCGTCGCGGGTCAGGAGTCCCGCCGCGAAGAGGGCGATGGCGGCCGAGGCGATCGAGCCCGAGGTGGGGATCAGCTCCATGAAGGGCATGGCGAGCGTCAGCACGAGGATGCAGCCGAGCGGCAGGAACAGCCAGGGACGATGCACGAGGAAGGTGAGCCGCTTGCCGATATAGCGCTCGACCACCTGCAGCGGCTTGCGCAGCCACGAGATCCCCTTGCAGAGCATCCCGCTCGAGACCCGCCGGCGGGTGATGAGGCCCGGCAGCCAGACGCTCCTGCGCCCGAAGATCATCTGCACGGTCAGGATGAAGACGATGACGGCCACCGTGGCGGTGATGCCCGGGATCGCGCTCGCGGGCGAGACCGCGATCAGCGAGAAGACGAGCATGAGCGAGGCGAAGGAGCGCTCGCCCAGCCGGTCGACGATCTCCTGGACCGCGATCTCCTCGCCCTGAATCGCGTCTTCCAGCTCGTCCAGAACGTCGCTCAGCGCCCTCGTGCGTTCGACCATCTCGTTCTCCCCGGGTGCCGGCAGGAACGGCGCGGCCCGCCGCTGGTTCCGGCAGCCCCCGATCTCTCAGGCCCGGAGCGCGGGCGGAGCGTCAGGAGGGCTCGCCCGTCCCGCCCACATTCTCGGGCGCGACCGCCACCGTCTTCAGCACCGCATAGGCCCGCCGGCCGGGCGCGAGATCGAGAAGGCGCAGCGAGCGCCGCGTGATGCGCGCGAGCAGCGCCTCGCCCTCGACCGAGAGCCGCACCAGCGCATCCCGCTCGCCCGGCAGGATCTCCTCGATCCGCCCCGGCAGCACGTTCAGCGCCGAGATCCCCTGCGGCGGGGAAAGGGCCAGCATCACATCCTGCGCGAGGATCCGCAGGCGCAGCGGCGCGCCCTCGGGCAGGGCCTCGAGCGCGGGCGTGAGCGGCAGCCAGAGCGGGCCGCCGCCGCTGTCCAGCCGCACGAGCCCGTCGGCCTCGGCCGGGCCCCGCCGCGCGGCCAGAAGCGCGCCCGCCTCGCGGATGCCGAGCGCACGGGCCGCGGCCGGGCTCGAGAGCACCTGCGCGGCCGGGCCCGCCGCCACCACGCGCCCCGCCTCGAGCAGGATCACGGTGGTGGCCAGCCGCGCCACCTCGGCCACCGAATGGCTCACATAGAGGATGGGCAGATGCAGCTCGTCGCGCAGCCGCTCGAGATAGGGCAGGATCTCGGCCTTGCGGCCCTCGTCGAGCGCGGCCAGCGGCTCGTCCATCAGGAGGAGCCGCGGGTCCGACAGGATCGCCCGGCCGAGCGCCACGCGCTGCTTCTCGCCGCCCGAGAGCCCGCCGGGCCTGCGCGCCAGAAGCGTCCCGAGCCCCAGCATCTCGACCACCCGGTCGAAATCGGCCCGCCGCGGCCCCCGCGAGAACCAGCGCCCGTAAAGCAGGTTCTGCCGCACGCTCAGATGCGGCAGAAGCCGCGCATCCTGAAAGACATAGCCCACCCGGCGGCGGTGAGGCGGCAGCCAGAGCCCGGCCTCGGTGTCGAGAAGCCGCTCGCCCTGCGCCAGCACCCGGCCGCGGTCGGGGCGCAGGAGGCCCGCCACCGCATTGACCACGGTGGTCTTGCCCGAGCCCGAATGGCCGAAGAGGGCGGTGACGCCCGCGGGCGCCTCGAAGGCCGTGTCGAGGGCGAATTCCCCGAACCGGTGCTGCAGCGCGACCGAGAGCGTCATGCGCCGGCGATCCGGCGGGCGATCGCGCGGCTCAGCCATTCCGACAGAAGCAGCGCGGTCATGGCCACGAGGATCGCCACGAGCACGAGGCGGGCCGCGTTGCTCTCGCCGCCCGGCACCTGCAGGAAGCTGTAGATCGCCGAGGGCAGGGTCTGGGTCTGGCCGGGGATGTTCGACACGAAGGTGATGGTGGCGCCGAACTCGCCCATGGCCTTGGCGAAGGCGAGGATCGCGCCCGCCACGACCCCGGGCAGGATGAGCGGCAGGGTCACGGTCAGGAACACCCAGGGCCGCGAGGCGCCGAGCGTCGAGGCCGCCTGCTCGAGCCGGGGATCGACC
This sequence comes from Cereibacter sphaeroides 2.4.1, assembly GCF_000012905.2. Lineage (NCBI taxonomy): Bacteria > Pseudomonadati > Pseudomonadota > Alphaproteobacteria > Rhodobacterales > Paracoccaceae > Cereibacter > Cereibacter sphaeroides. Next base: position 40,968 of record NC_009007.1, read on the forward strand.
GCCTCGAGCGCCAGACGGATCGCGCGGACCATGAGCGGAAAGCCCATGATCCCCGCCGCGAGCGCCGCTCCCGTCCAGCGGAAGGCGAAGACGATGCCGAACCACTGGTCGAGATACTGGCCCACGCTGCCCCGCCGCCCGAAGGTCATGAGCAGCAGATAGCCCGTGACCACCGGCGGCAGGATCAGCGGCAGATGGACGAGCCCGTTCAGCAGGGCCTTCCCCGGAAAGCGTCCGCGGGCGAGCGCCAGCGCCACGAGAATGCCGAAGGGCAGGCTCACGAGCGTGGCCACGGTCGAGACGCGCAGCGACAGGGCCACGGCGCGCCATTCGTCGGGGGAAAGCCAGTCGGTCATCACTTCAGGATCGTGAACCCCTGCGCCTCGAAGACGGCCGCCGCCTCGGGCGCGCCGAGCCGCTCGAAGAAGGCCCGGTCGGCCGCATCCTCTGCCCCGGTCAGCAGCGCTGCCGGATAGACGATGGGCGGATGGCTCCCGGCCGGGAAGGTGCCCACCACGCTCACGCTCTCGTCCGCGGCGGCGTCGGTGGCATAGACGATGCCGTAGGGCGCCTCGCCCGAGGCCACGAGCGCGAGCGTCGCGCGCACATTGTCGGCCTGCGCCACGGAGGGGGCCACCGCGTCCCAGATCCCCAGCGTCTCGAGCGAGGCCTTGCCGTACTGGCCCGCGGGCACCGCATCGACCAGCGCCATGGCGAGCTTCTCTTCGCCGAGGAGCCCCTTGAGATCGAAGCCCGGCCCGATCTCGACCGGAGCGGCCCCCCGGCCGTGGGCCACGAGCACGAGGCTGTTGCCCAGAAGATCGCGGCGGGTTCCCTCCGCCACGAGGCCCGCCTTCTCGACCTCGTCCATCCAGTTCACCGCGGCCGACAGGAAGAGATCGGCCGGCGCCCCCTCGATGATCTGCTTGGCCAGCGCGTTCGAGCCCGCATAGGAGATCGTGACGCTGTTGCCGCTGGCCGCCTCATAGTCGGCCGCGATCCGGTCGAGCGCGGTCTTGAGCGAGGCGGCGGCGAAGACCACAACCTCTTCGGCGGCCGCCGGCCGCGGCAGGGCGGCCGAGAGGACGAGGAGAAGGGCGAGCGCGGGGCGGCGCAGGGCGTGCAGATCCATGGGCGAACTTTCCGAACCTCTGACTGTCGGCACGGGCGGTGCGCGCCCGGCCGAACGTTATGTATTCGAACTACATATCACTCCGGGTGGCCGGGCGGCCGCAAGGGTTAATTTCTCGCCCCCCGGCCGGGGAGGCCCCGGGGCTCCGCGGAACGCCCTCGGGACGCGCGGCGCGCGGCACCGCTGCCCGCGGGCTCCGGGCGCTCCCCCGAGGCCGCCCGCAGGGGCCGGGCCCACCTCGCGCCGCGGGCCGCGCGGGCGCCGGGGTTCGGCGCTTCCCGTCGGCCCGGGCTGCGACGGCGGGCCGCAGCCTGCGCCGGAGGCTCCCACGCGGGCCGCGACTGGGCTCCGCCCGGCGAACGGGCATTCCGCCCAACCCTTGGGCGCTGCGCGAGAATCGGGGAAGGCGCGGGTCCGGAAGCGCCTTCCCGGAACGGCACGGGGCGCCACAAGGCGCCCCGGTCGAGGTCCGGGCGGCCGCCCGAGGAGGATCGGACCGTCCCCGCTGCGTGGGTCCCCGGGACCCGGGCGGGCTTACTTGCCGACCATCACATCGGAGGATTTGATGATCGCACAGGCCTCGTCGCCCACCTTGAGCGCCAGATCCTCCACGGCCTCGTTGGTGATGGCCGCGGTGATGATGGTGCCGCCGACATCGATGCGGACATGGCTCGTGACGGTGCCGGCGATCACATCGACCACTTTCCCCGAGAGCACGTTGCGGGCGCTGATTTTCATGATGGTTCCTTTCCATGGACAGGCCGCGCTCCCGCGGCCGGGGGCGTGCCAGAAGCCCCTTTGCCGAAGCTGCGCCCGCGGGCGGGGGCCCGGCAACGGGGTCCGGGCGCGGCCTGCCGCCGCGGGCGCCGCCGCGAACGCTTCAAAAGCCGCGGAGGCCGCCCGCGGAATGCCTCTGGCGATCGGGTGGCCGCGCTCTCGCCGGGCAAACCCGGACAGCACCGGAGGATGACCGTCCCGCAGAACGGAAGGCACGCGCCCGGCACGGCGGAGACCGCGCGGCCCCGGGCCTTCCCCCGGGCCGGAACGGGCGCCCTTCGGGGCCTTCCCCGACCGTTCAGGCGGGCTCCAGCGTCACCGCCACGTCCCGGGGCGGGGCCTGATAGGGCGCCGAGGTCACCAGCACCTGCGCCCCGGCCGCGGCATAGGCCGCCGCATTGCCCGGATGGATGCCGCCCGCCGCGGCGATCCGCACGGGGCGGCCCTCCAGCGCCCGCACCGCCTCGGCCACCGCCTCGGGCGGGAATTTCTCGAGCTGGATCACATCCGCCCCGCCCTCCGCCGCAGCCTCGGCCGCGGCGAGCGAGGTCACCTCGACCACGAGGTGCTTCTCGGGGCAGGCGGCACGCAGCCGCGCGAGCTGCGCCCGCAGGTCGCCCGCCGCGAAGGGGCTGTGCTCGGGAAAGAGCAGCACCGTGTCCGACAGCCCGGTGCGGTGCAGCGTGGCGCCCCCCGCCGTCACCGCCTTGAAGGCCAGCGCCCGCGTGCCAGGCACGGTCTTGCGGGTGCAGGCCACCACCGTGCCGGGCGCGCCCTCGGCCGCGGCCCGGACGAGGGCCCCGGCCGCGGTGGCAAGCCCCGAGGCCCATTCCATCAGCGTCTGCGCCACCTTCCAGCCCGCGAAGAGCGCCTCGGCCGGGCCCTCGACGGCGAGGATCGGCGCCCCCGGCGCCCGCTCGGCGCCCGAGGGCGCCGCGATCTCGGCCCGGGCGCCCAGAAGCGCGAAGATCCGCGCCGCCTCCTCGACGCCCGCCAGCACCATCGGATCGCGCGCGGCCATCCGGAGCCGCCCGGGCGCGGGCCCGATGCCGAGCGCCCGGCTGGTCAGGTCGCCATGGGGCAGGTCTTCCTGCAGGAGCGCGAGGAGCGCGCGGTCGTCGAGAAGAAACATGGGAACGGGTCCTGTCACGGGAAGGGAAGGGGGCGGCCCTCAGGGCAGCGCCACGATCACATGGCTCGCCTTCACGAGCGCGGTCGCCCGGTCGCCCGGCTGCAGCGCCAGCGTCTCGGCGCTCTCGCGGGTGATGGTGGCGGCGAGCGTCTTGCCGCCGCCCAGATCCAGCACGATCTCGCTGTTCACCTGCCCGTCGGTGCGGCTGGCGACCGTGCCGCCCAGACGGTTGCGCACCGAGAGCTGCGCGAGTTCGTCGCCGCGGGCGAGGATCACGAAGCTCGACTTGACCAGCGCGAAGACCTCGGCGCCGGGACTGAGGCCCATGTCGGCCAGGCTGCGCTCGGTGATGACGGCGGTGAGGATCTGGCCGCCGCCGAGATCCATCTGCACTTCGGCGCTCACCTCGCCCTGGGTCAGGGCGGTCACGGTGCAGCGGTAGACGTTGCGGGCCGAGGTCTTCATCATCAGGCTCCAGAGAATGTCGGCGGGATGGAGGGCCAGGCGGGTCTCGAGGGTGGACAGAACGCGCGAGAGCCCGTCCTCGATGGCGGCGAAGGCCGCGATCACCTGCTCGCCCTCGGGCGTGACGAGGGCGCCGCCGCCCGTCCGTCCGCCGGGCGCCGCGGTGACGACGGGGCGGGCGAAGAGGTTGTTCATCGCCTGCACCGCATCCCAGGCCGCCTTGTAGGACAGGCCCACCTCGCGCGCCGCCGCCGCGATCGAGCCCGTGCGCCCGATGGCTGCGAGCAGCGCCACCCGCTCCGCCCCCATCCGCGCCTGTCCCGGCCGCTCGACCGTCAGCGCCCCCCTCAGTCCCTCCGGCATCGGCCCCTCCGATATATATGCTGAATGCATAACGACCTTAGCGCGCCCCGCGCGGGGGCTCCAGTGCTCCGGTCGCGGCGGGAGCGGCGGTCCTGCGGCGGGCCGGGGTCAGCCCTCGGCCGCCTCCGGGGCCGGCGGCAGGCCCATGGCGGCGCAGATCGTGGCCAGATGGGTGGCCATTGCGCGGTGCGCGGCCGGCCCGTCGCCCGCGGCGATGGCCTCGACCACCCGGGCATGCTGGTCGACATGGGCATGGGTGAATTCCTCGACCCCCACCCGGCGGTAGGTCCGGTCCCATTCCCGCTGCCAGACCGCCCGGCAGCGCGCGCCCGAGAAATGCCGCAGGAGCGCGATCAGCAGCGGATTGCGCGCCACCTCGGCGATGGCGCGGTGGAAGGCGTCGTCGGCCCGCTCGCAGGCGGCCCGGTCGCGCGCGGCCCGCCCCTCGGCCAGCCGCCGCCGCAGGAGCGCCACATCCTCGGCGCTCCGCCGCGCCGCGGCCGCCGCCGCCACCGGCGGCTCGAGCAGCAGCCGCGCATCCATCAGATCGGCGGGCGTCGCCGCCTCGAGCAGCAGCGCATCCCGCACCGGCCGGCCGAGCGGCGCCCGGCCGCGGAAGGTGCCCTGTCCCACATGGCGCCAGATCCGCCCCTCGGCCTCGAGCGCGGCCAGCGCCGTCCGGAGCGTCTCGCGGCTGCAGCCCACCAGATCCTTGAGCGCGCGCTCGGGCGGCAGCCGGTCGCCCGCGGCCGGGGCCCGCTCCTCGAGGATCCGCCAGAGCCGGTCCCGCGCCTCCTGCCGTCCCATCCGCATCGCGCCCCTCCGTCCGGACCAATTTGCAGACCAATCCCGCGGCGTGACAAGAGACGTTCGTCCGCTCCCGTTCGATCCCGCCCTCTCGCTTCCCGCGCCGGCCCATCCGCTCCCGCCCCGCCTGATCCTGCCCCGCCTGATCCTGCCCCGGCCGCGCCCGGCCCATCCCGATCCCCTCCGGAGGTTCTCCATGCTCGCCATCGCCCTCCTCACCCTGACAGGCCTTCTCGCCGGAGCCCTCAATGCCGTGGCGGGCGGCGGCACCTTCCTCAGCTTTCCCGCCCTCGTCTGGCTCGGCGTGCCGCCGGTCATGGCCAATGCGACGGCGACCCTCACGGCCATGCCGGGCTATGTGGGCAGCGCCTGGGCCTTCCGGCGCGAGCTGCAGGCGGAAGGGGCGCTCGGGCTCCGCGCCATCCTCGGCGTCTCGGCCCTGGGCGGGCTCGTGGGGGCGGGGCTCCTCCTCGTCACGCCGGGCGAGGCCTTCACGGGGATCGTGCCCTGGCTCCTGCTGGCCGCGACCCTCCTCTTTGCGGCGGGACCGCGGCTGCTGGCGGCGATCCGGGCGCGGGGACAAGGCGGGGTAGGACCGCTTCCCGCGGCCCTCGCGCTCTGCGCGGTCGCGGTCTACGGCGGCTATTTCAACGGCGGGCTCGGGATCATGCTGCTCGCGGTGCTGGGCCTCGTGGGCTTCACCGACCTGCATGCGATGAACGGGCTGAAGAACCTGCTCTCGGCGCTCCTGTCGGTGATCTCGGTGGCGACCTTCGCCTCGGCCGGGCTGATCGCCTGGGACAAGGCGCTGGTGCTGGCGGCGGCCACGGCGGTGGGCGGCTATGCGGGCGCGCATCTGGCGCGCAGGATCCGCCGGACGGGCCCGCTGCGCCTCGCCATCGTCGCGGTGGGGGCGGCCATGACGGTGGCCTTCTTCCTGGCCTGAGCCTGCCGCGACCCGCTCCGGGGCCGCGGCAGGGAGCCGTCAGGCGCGCAGCGCGTGGAGGCGCAGCGCGGCACCGCCCGCATAGTCGGCCGCCTCCCAGCCCGCCCAGGCGCCGTGGTGCTCGACCGAGCAGAGGATCTGCATCGGCGTCTCCATCTCCCAGGTGGCGCCGGGCACGTCGGCCGGGGTGAAGCGCGCGACCTGCGCCCCGTCGATCCGGAAGGTCACGGCCCCAGCATCCTGGGCGATCTCGTAGCGGTGGACGCCCGCCGCGAGCGGCACCAGCACCTTCTCGGACGAGACCGTGCCCCCGCCCGCCTTCGGCATGTGGATGCCCACCGCCCAGACCGGCTGGCCGTCCTTCTTGATCAGCTCGAAGTCGAACTCGCGGGCCGTCCGGGCATAGGTGAAGAAGGCGCAGACGGCGCCCGGATCGACCACCTCGAGCAGTGCGCCCCAGGGACCGGTGGTTGGGGCGGGCCGGTTGAGCTGCAGCACGCCCGAGCGCGGCGGGGTGCCGTCCACATGTTTCAGGAGCACCGATCCCGCGCTCTCCCACTGGCAGAGCGAGGGATCGCCCATCGTGCCCGCGCCGCCGAGCCAGGTGGTCATGATGAGCTCGTCCACCGCCCAGTCGGCCGCATCCCCGCGGGCGCGGCGGAAATCGCCCGCGCGCCGGTAGCCCGTGGGCAGGGTCACCGGATCGGGGCTGCCGTCGGGCCCGGAGGCGCCGGTCGCGGCCAGCGCCACGGCCATGGCCGACAGCCGGTCCTCGAGCGCCGAGACCCGCACCGTGACGGGGAGGAGATCGGCCGGGGTGCCGGCGGGCGCGGCCTCGAGCGCCGCAAGGCGGGCCGAAAGCCCGTCGAGAAGGGGGGTGAGGTCGGGATCGATGGCCATGAAACTCTCCTTCGGAATGGATGGTCGGCCCCGCGACGGCGGGCTCCGTCGAGGCGCCTCGAGCGGCGGTGCGGGGCAGGGCGGCCCGCTCCCCGGGACGGGGCCGGACCGGCAGGGCAGAAGGAACCACGGGGGACGCTAAGCCCCGCTGAAGCCGGCGCACGCTGCCTCCGCCGGGCCCGCCCGGGATCCCGCTCATTTTGCACAAATGAGAAGGAGGACCCGCCCCGGCGACGGGGTCGCGTTAGCGGATCCTTCACCGGGTTCGGGCAAGCCTCACGGGGCGCATCTCCCGAGGCGGCGTGGCAGCGGCAGGGCCGCGAACCACGGGGTCAGAACGACTCGACGCGCCGCAGTTGCTGCGGCGGAACCCAATGACGCCGAGCGTCCATTCGAAAGGTGACAGCAATGTCCAGCATTCTGACCAACACCAGCGCCATGGTTGCGCTGCAGACCCTGCGCAGCATCAACAGCGGCCTCGCCAAGACACAGGACGAGGTCTCGACCGGCAAGGCCGTGGGCTCGGCCAAGGACAATGCCGCGATCTGGTCGATCGCCAAGGTGATGGAGACCGACGCCTCGAGCTTCAAGGTCATCGGCGACCAGCTGGCCGTGGCCGAATCGACCCTCGCCGTGGGCGTGACCGGTGCCGAACAGGTGGTCAGCCTTCTCAAGGAGATGAAGGATCTGGCCGCGGGCGCGGCCAACGACACGGCCGATTTCGCCAAGGTGCAGGCCGCCATCACCGCCAAGAGCGACCAGATCACCGCCGTCATCAACGGCTCGCAGCTCAACGGGATCGCCCTGCTGAAGACCGACATCAACGGGTCGGGCGGCACCGCCTACGACGTGCTGGCCTCGCTCGACCGCACCAGCGGCACGGTGGCCACCAGCGCCGTCTCGATCACCGTGGCCGGCCCCGACTTCGAGGCCAACGTCAATGCGGCCGGCGTCACCGCCGTGGCCGACAAGGCCTCCGCCCTGACGGCGGTGGGCGAGATCGAGGCGCTGATCGACACCGCGATCCAGGGCGCCGCCACCCTCGGCGCCGCCGCCTCGCGCGTGACCGACCAGAAGGGCTTCGTGAGCAAGCTCGTCGACTCGCTCAAGAACGGGATCGGCTCGATGGTCGATGCCGACATGGAGGCGGCCTCGGCCAAGCTGCAGGCGCTTCAGGTCCAGCAGCAGCTGGCCACCCAGTCGCTGTCGATCGCCAACCAGGCGCCGCAGAACATCCTGACGCTGTTCAAGTGAGCCCGCCGGGCCGGAGCCTCGCGCTCCGGTCCCCCCGGTAGAGCAAGACGCTCCCTGACACGGAAGGACAGAACGTGAATGCTTCCACGATGGCCCGAACCGCCTACAGCGCGGCGCGCCAGGGTTCGGCCCGCACGCCGCGCTCGACCGAATATGCGCTTCTGGCCAAGGTCACAGCCCTCCTGAAGGAGACCGACCGCCACGACGCCCTGGCCTTTCCCGCCCTCGCCCAGGCGATCGAGCAGAACCGCAAGCTCTGGCTGCGCTTCGCCCTCGATGTGGCGCATCCCGACAACGAGCTTCCGCGCGATCTGCGGGCGCGGATCTTCTATCTCTACGAGATCGTCCAGCAGCATTCCGCGCGGGTACTGGCACACCGGGCCGACACCGGCCTGCTCGTCGACATCAACAGGGCGGTGATGCGCGGGCTCGCCGGACAGGGAGGCGGATCATGAGCGGCCTCGTCCTCCGGCTCGGGCCGGGCGAACGGGTGATGATCAACGGCGCGGTGATCGAGAACGGCGACCGCCGCTCGCGGATCACGGTCATGACGCCCAATTCCGTCATCCTGCGCCAGCGCGACGCGATCCGCCCCGAAGAGGCCAACACGCCGGTCCGGCGGATCTGCTACATGGCCCAGCTCGTCCTGTCGGGCGATGCGACCTTCGAGGACATGAAGCCGCAACTGCTGCGCGGGATCGAGCAGCTGAGCCAGGTCCTGACCGATCCCGACAGCCGCGCCCAGCTCGGCGTGGCGACCGAGGCGGTGCTGGCGGGTCATCACTACCAGATCCTGAAGGCGCTCCGCAGCCTGCTGCCGCGGGAGGCCCGGCTCTTCGCGGTGGCGGGCGACCGATGAGCTTCCAGCCGGTCCTGCCTCTGACAGGCTATGCCGGCTGGCGGTTCCTCGGCCGCACGATGGAGCGTCAGCGCGACAGCCACGACCAGAGCCAGCAGGTCCAGCGGGAGGTCGCCTATTTCGCCGAAAAGATCGGCACGGTCCGCACCCCCGAGGATCTCGTCTCCGACTATCGGCTGCTCAAGGTGGCGCTCGGCGCCTTCGGGCTGGGGGAGGCCATCAACGGCAAGGCGCTGATCCGCAAGGTCCTGAACGAGGGGGCGGCCGACAAGGGGGCGCTCGCGAACCGGCTCTCGGACAAGCGCTGGCTGGCCCTCGCCAAGGCCTTCGACTTCGGCGGGGCCTCGGGGGCCGGGACGGGGACGGCGGGCTTCGCCGACCGGATCGCCGGGCAATATCGCACGCAGAGCTTCGAGGCGGCGATCGGCGAGGTCGACGCCAACCTGGGCCTCGCCCTCACCCTCGATCACGAGATGGCGACGCTCGCCTCCGACGACATGAGCGAGGAGGCCAAATGGTTCAGCGTGCTGGGCTCCACCTCGCTCCGGGCGGTGTTCGACGGCGCCTTCGGCCTGCCCAGAGAATTCGCGGCTCTCGATCTCGACCGCCAGGTCGAGATCTACCAGGACAGGACGGCGCGGATGTTCGGCAGCGGATCGGCCTCGCAATTCGCCGCGGAGGACAAGCGCGAGACCCTGATCAAGACCTTCCTGATCCGCGCCGATCTGGGCTCCATGGGCCCGGCCCCTCCCGGCCGGATCGCCCTGACCCTGCTCGGCGGCTGATCCGCCGCCACCCGCGCGGCGGAGGCAGGACCGCGGGATCCGGGGCAGCCTCGCTGCCGGCGGCCAGGCCCCTGCGGATCGGCCGGTGCGAGCGGAGCAGTAAAGCCTGCCGAGCGGCCCTCGGTCCGGGACGCGCAACAGCGGCCACGTTGAGCCGGCAGCCCCCGGGTGGTGCCGGTCGGGATAATGACGCCTCGGGGCGCCTGACAGACCCTTATCCGATGGACCCTTCCGGGGATCACGGAAGATCCTGCCGATCAGCGCGCCCACCTCGACATGTCGTCACCCTCCCATGGCGCCGACAGTCTTGCCAGGATCCAGGGAGGCACGATCGCTGCCGGGGAAATGGCAGGCGGCGAACTGGCCAGGGGCTTCAACAGGCATCAGCGGTGGCGGTGTGGTCCTGCATACCGGTTGCGCCAGCGGGCAGCGGGTGTGGAAGCGGCAGCCGGGCGGCGGATTGGCCGGGCTGGGAAGATCGCCCTTGATCGCGGCAAAGCGCGTCTTGCCGCGATTGCGCGACGGCGATGCCCGCAGCAGCGCCGCCGTATAGGGATGCGAGGGCGCGTCAAAGATCTGATGCTTGCTGCCCATCTCGACCACCTGCCCGAGATACATCACCATCACCCTGTCAGAGATATGCCGGATCACGCCGAGATCGTGGCTGATGAACAGATAGGTCAGCCCGAGGCTTTGCTTGAGATCCTGCAGCAGATTGAGGATCTGTGCCTGAATCGAGACATCCAGCGCCGAAGCCGCCTCGTCGCAGACGATGAAGCGCGGGTTCAGCGCCAGGGCGCGGGCGATGCAGATCCGCTGGCGTTGCCCGCCCGAGAACTCATGGGCGAAGCGCGCCGCATGGTAAGGAGCAAGCCCGACCAGATCTAGCAGCTCATCGAGCCGGGCCTGCCGGGAGGCCGGTGTGCCGACGCCATGGATGACCAGCGGCTCGACAATCAGCTCGCCCACCGTCATGCGCGGATTCAACGCTCCGAACGGGTCCTGAAAGATGATCTGCATGTTGCGGCGCATGGCGCGCATCCGGGCGGCGTCCAGCCCGCCCAGATCGGTACCGTCGAACTCGACCTTCCCCGACGTGGCCTCGAGCAGCCGCAGCACCATGCGGCCGAGCGTGGTCTTGCCGCAGCCGCTTTCACCCACGACACCGAGCGTTTCCCCGGCCCGCACGTCGAACGAGACCCTGTCGACCGCCCGCACGACCCGGGGCGCCCCGCCGAGCCAGCCGCCTCCCGAGGAGAATTCCTTGCGCAGATCCTGCACACGCAGCAGCGGGGGAAGAGGGTCTTGCATCACGGGGCTCCTGCAGGAGTGATCTCGTCCAGCCGCAGGCAGGCGGCGCGATGGTCGGGACCGCATGCCAGCAGCGCTGGTTGGGCAAGGCGGCAGCCGGCGGCGGCATGGGCACAGCGCGGCTCGAAACGGCAGCCCGGCGGTGGATCGAAAGCCGGCGGCACCGTCCCGGGGATCGCATAGAGCCGGTCGGTGTCCACCTCGCTGGAGGGGATGGAGGCCAGCAGCCCGCGGGTATAGGGATGGCGCGGCGCATCGAAGACCGCACCGGCCGGCGCCTCTTCGATCACCCGGCCGGAATACATGATCATCACCCGGTCGGCGAAGGACGAGACGACCCCGAGGTCATGGGTGATCATCACCGTACCCATCCGGTACTCTTCCTGCAGATCCTGCAACAACTCGAGGATCTGGGCTTGAATGGTGACATCGAGCGCGGTGGTCGGCTCGTCGGCGATCAGGACCCGCGGCTGGCAGGCCAGCGCCACGGCAATCATCGCGCGTTGCCGCATGCCGCCCGACATCTGATGCGGATAGTCATCGACACGCTGCGCCGCCGCCGGAATGCCGACCCGCCCCAGAGCGTCGATGGCACGGGCGCGCGCCACACGGCGACCGACCCCTTCGTGGCGGATCACTGTCTCGATGATCTGCTCGCCCACCGTCAGCACCGGATTGAGCGCCGTCATCGGTTCCTGAAAGATCATGGCGATGGCGCTGCCGCGCAGCTGCTCGCAGCGCCGCTCGGTCGCCTGCAACAGATCCTCGCCCAGAAGGCGCAACCGGCTGGCGGTGATCGCGGCCTCCTTCGGCAGCAGGCGCATGATCGCCAGGGACGAGACGCTCTTGCCGCTGCCGGATTCCCCGACCAGCCCGACGACCTCGCCCTCGTTCAGGGTCAACGAGACCTTGTTGATGATCGGCACGCCGCCGATGCTGACCGAGAGATCCGCCACTTCCAGCAGCGGGGCCGGTCCGGCAGCGGGGGAGGCAGGGGAAGGGGCATGTTGGGTCATGGGCTTGATCGTATACGATTATACGATTCTTACAAGGAATTTTCTCGGTTCAAAGCTGCGGCGTGCGGTAGATCAGCTGTCCGCCGATGCGGATCTCGGTCTCGACCAGGTAGCGGCGCAGCGCGGACGCAGCCACCTGCAGCCCCAGCCCCGGTGCTTCCGGAGCCCGGATCAACCCCTCGGCATCGGGCCGGATGTGATCGCCGGTGATATCGAGCGCCAGTTGCTGCGGGGCGGCGGGATATTCGCAGATGCGGTCGGCCTCGAGCCCGGCAAAGGGCTGCAACGAGGCGGAGAGCGCCAGATGCGAGGTGAAGGTATGGTTGACATAGGTGATGCCGCGCGCCTGCGCCGCATCGGCCACCCGCTTCGCCGGACCGAGCCCTCCGATGCGGCCGCAGTCGATCTGGATGAAGCCGATACGGCCGTAATCCATCAGATGCTGCGCCATATGGAAGTTGTGCGCCGCCTCGCCGCCGGCGATGCGGACACGGGCACCGCGCCCGGCCAGAGCGGCATGGGCGGCCAGCGCGCCCGCATCGAACGGCTCTTCGAGCCAGAGCACCCCGGCGGCATCGAGCGTCGGCAGGCGCGCAGCGGCAGCCTCGACATCCTCTCCGAAGATCTGGCCGACATCGACCATCAGGTCCCCGTCCGGGCCCAGCCCTTCGCGCGCGGCCATGATCTGATCGGCGTCCGCCGCCACAGTGCCGCGCCCGATCGGACCCCAGCCGAATTTGACGGCTGCAAAGCCATCGCGCCGCGCGGCGCGGGCCCGCTCGAGTGTCTCCTGCGGCGTATCGCCGAACAGCAGCGAGGCGTAGGGCCTCTTGCCATGGCTGGCGCTGTAGCCCAGCAGGGCCCATGCCGGGGCCGAGAGCCTGCGGCCCAGCAGATCCCACAGCGCCATCTCGATCCCCGACAGCATATGCGGCGCCTGCAGCAGGTCCATCGAGTTATAGCCGACCAGCGCCGCAATGCGGGCGATATCGTCCGGCCCGTCCAGCCGCTGACCGAGCACGGAGTCCGAGACCGGACGGCAGACACCGTGCGATTTCGGACAGACGAAGGCGGCGATCGAGGGCAGCGGCGCCGCTTCGCACTCGCCCCAGCCGATATGTCCGCCGGCCGCCACCCGGACCAGCAGCGCATCCTGACTGCCATCGGCGGCATCGGTCACCTCGGGCATCGACAGATAGAAAAGGTCGACGGCATCGATCTTCATGTCAGCTCCGGTCTGCGCGCAGATGGGCCGTCGCGCGCGGGGTGAAATCGGTCAGGGGATCGAGCGGGAACATCGGCCGGGCGCAGATCCGGTGCCCGAGGCTGGCCAGATCCGCCGAGGTCGATCCCGGCGTGTCGATGTTGAAGTTGCGGGTGACCCAGGCGTCATACATGTGGTGTTCGGTATGGGGCGACTTGACCACGATCAGGTCGAAATCGGCCGGATCCAGCCCGTTGGCGTAGTAGATCGCCCGGTCGAAGAGCATGGCGGGCAGGCTCATCGCGACGACGGTGACGGTGCCGAATTCGAGCACGGCGCAGCGCCCGGCGTTCAGCGGTGTCTTCATGGTCTCGAGCCGGGTCAGGCCGTCCGACAGGAGCCGCACCCGCGCAGTGACCTCCAGCGGCGTGAAACGCGCAGGATCCATCCGCCCGCCGAGCGTGACCGGGATCTCGGCCCCCACCCCGGCCCTGTGGGCGGCCTCGGCGGCCTGCGGATCGACGATCTGCGCCAGCACCCGACCCGGATAGTCCGCAGCCAGCAGCCCGCGCAGGATGGCATTCGAATCGCCGCTCGCCCCCGAGGAGGTCGCGTCGGCTGCATCGGTGAACACGACCGGGCCGGTCAGTGTCCGCGCTTCGGCAACGGCGTCGGAAAGACCGATCAGACGGCCCTGCATGCGATGGCGCAGGGCCCAGAATGCCGCGGCCAGCCGCTCGGCCTCGGCCCGGCCCCGCAGAGGGTCATCCGTGGTGAGGACGACCTGAGAGCAGAGTTCCGGCGCATCGGTGAAGGGATTGCCGATCATCAGGCCGGCCGCCAGCACCATGCCATCGGCTTCGAGACGCCGGCATTCGCGGATCAGGTCGCCGTAGCAGCCGGTCGCGGTGATCAGTTCGTCGCCGCGCACCAGCGCCGGGATCACCGCCCGGACGATGCTGGCGGGGCGGCGGGCTGTCAGCCGGTCCAGCAGAAGCCGCGCCGCACGCGCGCCGGTATCGGCGAAATCGACATGCGGATAGGTGTGATAGACGGCGATGCCATCCACCTGTGCAATCATCCGCTCGGTCAGGATGCCGTGCAGATCGAGCGAGATGATGATCGGCCGATCCGGTCCGGCAAGCGCGCGGATCTGCGCGAGCAGCCAGCCCTCCGGATCGGGCTCACCCACTGCCCCCATGGCCCCGTGCAAGCTGACATAGATGGCGTCCGCGCCGCCCACCCCCGCCCGCACCCGGTCGAGGATCTGCGCCGACAGCCGCGCCCAGCCCTCGGCCGACAGGATGCCGGCACTGTCGGCGCGGGCGGCAACGGTCGGGATCAGCGTGACGCCGGGCGTGGCCTCGAGCACCGAGAGCGCGCCGCCGATGGCGGTGTTGCGGCCGCGATGCTGGAAGAGATCCTCCCCCTCCTCGATATGGAACAGCTCATAGTCGGACGGCACCGGATTGAAGGAGGAAATCTCCTGCATGCATTCGACGATCAGGATGGCGGGCATGGCGGCGCTCCGGTGATTCAGTGTTGGGGCCAGGTGTCGTTGTAGTCTTCCATCACCACCGCGACGGCATCGCCCCGGGTGACACGGCCGGGGCCGGCTCCGAACCAGACGATCCCGTCGCGCCGATAGAGAAGTTCGAGCGGGGCGGTATCGACATCCTCGACGAAGTGGATCCAGCCGGCGGTCTCGCCCGTCCGGACCTCTTCGCCCACATAATGCGTCGGCTCGAAGAGGCCTGTGCGCGGGGCCATGACATAGGCATCCGCCTCGCGCACCATCATGTGCCGGGTGCCGGCCGCGCCCCCGCGCTGCGCCGTCTCGGGCGTGCCCTCGATGACGCCCATGTGCTTCAGGACATTGAGGATACCGCGCTTGCCGATCCGCACGCCCTCGATGTTCACCCGGCCCCATCCGCCCAGTTCGGTGCCGAGCGAGACGATGCCGCGCCTTTCGACGCAGGAGGTGAAGGTCGAGCCCTCGTCCACACCGCCGAAAACGACATTGTGCGGCGCACCGAAGGCTTCGGCGGCAGCCAGTGTCCGGGCCCGCAGCGCCGGATCCGCAAGGTAGTGCATGTTGGTCGAGGGGGTCGAGTCGTAGGAATGCCCCGCCGTGTGCATGTCGACCGAGATATCGGCCATCGGCAGGATCACCGAGTCCAGAAAATGCGCCAGCATCTGGCTGAACGTGCCCCGGGGATCGCCCGGGAAGCAGCGGTTGATGTCCCGGCCGTCGACGGGCGAAAGGCGGGTGTCCGACTGGATCGCCGGCATGTTCACCGCCGGCAACATGATGACGCGGCCCTGCACCTCTTCGGGACGCAGGCGGCGGGCAAGGTCGGAAATCGCGATCTGACCTTCATATTCATCGCCATGCACGCCGCCTGTCAGCAGCACCGTCGGACCGCTGCCGTTCTTCACCACGGTGATCGGGATCTCGACCGTGCCCCAGCCGGAATTGTTGCGAGACAGCGGCGCGCGGGCGTAGCCGGCCTGCCGCCCGTCCCTGTCGAAGTCGATGTCACAGGCAATCCGGCTCTTCGCCTCAGAGTTGGCCATCGGTCCCTCCCAAACTCTCTTGTTTCGCAAGATTGTATACGATAATACGGTTGTCAAGGCAGCCGCCGCCCTCGATCCAGATTTCCGCGCAAGAGGTTTTTGCAGATGACATCCACCGCCTTCGCCCCGCGCAGCCTTGCGCCGGCCCGCATCACTGCCGTGCGCGTCGCCCCCCTGCTGGGCGAGAGTCCGCAGGGCGGGTGGAGCCATGAGATCAAGGCGGACGACAGCGTGCATGCGCTGATCGCACTGCACACGGATGCCGGCATCTCGGGCTATGGCAGCGTCTTCACCAATGGCGCGCTGGTACAGGCGGCGGCGGATGTTCTGACACCGCTGCTGCTGGGCGAGAATGCGCTGGAACCCGACCGCATCGCCGAGAAACTGCACCAGAACACCTTCTGGATGGGGCGCGGTGGCTCGATCACCCACACGATCAGCGGCATCGATATCGCCATGTGGGACATCCTTGGCCAGGCCACCGGCCTGTCGGTGGGGCGGCTCCTGGGCGGGCGGCACCGCGACCGGGTGCAGCCCTATTGCTCGCTGCTGATGGACATGCCCGAGCGGATGGAAGCGGTGATCGCCCCGCACCGCGCGGCGGGGTTCCGCGCCTTCAAGATCGGCTGGGGGCCGTTCGGCCGGCGCGGCGATGCCGGACTCGACCGCGCCATCATCGACGCGGCCCGCACCGCGGTCGGTACGGATGCCCAGCTTCTTGTCGATGCCGGGGCCTCGGATGCCTATTGGCCGAACGGTCTGAAATGGGCGATGAACACCGCCGCCATGCTGGCCGACTACGATGTCGGCTGGTTCGAGGAAGCGCTGCCGCCCGATGCGATCGAGGATTTCATCGCCTTGCGTCGTATGAGCCCGGTGCCGATCGCCGGCGGCGAGGTGCTGACGCGGCGCCAGAGCTTCGCCCCCTGGCTGGTGCGCGGCGCCTTCGACATCGTGCAGCCCGATGTGACGAAGGTCGGCGGCATCAGCGAGCAGCGCCGCATCGCTTGGATGGCGCGCGATTTCGGCATCCGCTACGTGGGCCACGGCTGGAACACCGCCTTCGGTCTGGCGGCCGATCTGCAGCTGGCCGCCGCCATGCCCGACTGCACGCTGGTCGAATATATCGGCGGCTCGGCCTATGTCGACCGGCTGACCACACGCCCCTTCGCCCTCGATGCCGAGGGCATGCTGGCGATCCCCGATCTGCCCGGCCTCGGCGTCAGCCCCGATCCGGCACTGCTGGCGCGCTATACGCCCGACCCGGAGAAATTCTTCAGCGCCTGAACAGGCAAAGGGAGGACGACGATGAACCAGATCGATCTGGCCGGCCGCGTGGCCGTGGTGACGGGCGGCGCGCAGGGGATCGGGCGCGCCGTGGCCGAGCGGCTGATCGCCTCGGGGGCGCGGGTCTGCCTGTGGGACCGCGACGCCGGGCGGGCCGCGGCGACGGCGGCCGAACTGGGCGGGAACAGCTTCTTTCAGGTGGTGGATCAGGTGGATTTCACGGCGGTAAAGGCCGCCGCCGACGCCACCGAAGCCACGGGCGGCCGGATCGACATCCTGATCGCCAACGCGGGCATCGCCGGCAGCAATGCGCCGGTCGCCGACTACCCGGTCGAGGAATGGCACCGCATCATCGATATCAACCTGAACGGTGTCTTCCATTGCTGCAAGGCGGTGGTGCCCGGCATGAAGGCCCACGGATACGGGCGCATCGTCACGGTCGCCTCGATCGCCGGCAAGGAAGGCAATCCCAATGCGGCCGCCTATTCGGCCTCGAAGGCCGGGGTCATCGCTTTGACCAAATCGCTGGGCAAGGAGGTCGCCGGCCAGGATATCGCCGTCAATTGCGTGACCCCGGCCGCCGCCCGCACGCAGATCTTCGACCAGATGGCGCAGAGCCACATCGACTACATGCTGTCGCGCATCCCGCGCGGCCGCTTTCTGGATCTGGACGAGGCCGCGGCGATGATCGCGTGGCTGGCCAGTGCCGAGAACAGCTTTACCACCGGTGCCGTCTTCGATCTCTCCGGCGGCCGGGCCACCTATTGAGAGAGTGACATGAAACCTGTCGGAGACGGGCCCGCAGGGCAGGAGACGCCCGGAAGGCTCGATGCCGATGGCGCGCTGCGCGCGCTCTCTGGACTGGGTCGATGACATCGCCGGAGCGGCGCCGCGGCCCGCGGGGCGGGCGCGGCTCCGCGCCCTCGGCCCTGCGGCCTTGCCCGCGGTTGCGGGCACTCCTCGCACAGGCCCCCGTGCCGGGCGCGGGGGGCAGGTCATCTGCATCGGGGTGAACCGAACCGACCACGCCGCCGAAGCCGGTCCGGCGGTTCCGGCCGGGCCGGCGATCTTCATGAAGGCGACGGGCACCATCTGCGGCCCGGAGGACACGATGCCGATCCTGCGACGCGCGCAAGACCGGCCGGGAAGTCGGGCCGGACGGCGTCATCGGCCATGGCGGCACGCGCCAATGCCACGGCGCCTGTCGCCGGCTATTGCGTCACGCGCGATGTCTCGGAACGGGCTGACGGCGGAACGGCCCCGGAGACATGCTCTCGGGGCCGTTTGTCTTGCAGAAGGGCGGCCGTCGGTCAGATCGTCCAGCCGCCATCGATCGCGATGGCCTGCCCTGTCGTATAGCCCGAACAGGCCAGCCAGAGCGCGAGATCGGCGATCTCTTCCGGCGTGCCCAGCCGACCCATCGGCTGGCGGGCAACGAAGGCCGCACGGGCGGCCTCCGCATCGCCTGTGGCGCCGAGCCTCTCGCGCAGGCTGGGGCTCTCGACGGTTCCGGGGCAGATCGCATTGCAGCGGATGCCTCTCGAAACGAAATCCGCTGCAACCGATTTGGTCAATCCGATCACCGCCGCCTTGCTGGTGCCATAGACGCAGCGGTCGGGCGCCCCCTTGAGGCTGCTGACCACCGAGGCGATGTTGACGATACTGCCCGAGCCCGCCGCCAGCATTCCGGGCAGCACCGCCCGAATGGTGCGGATCGTGCCCCTGAGGTTGATGTCCAGCGCCAGATCCAGCTCGGCCTCGGTCTGATCGAGTATCGTGCCGCCATGCACGACGCCGGCGCAGTTCACGAGCACATCGACCGGGCCGAGCCCCGCGACCAGGGCCTCCACCGCCGCCCCGTCGCGCACATCGAGCGCATGGCACTCGGCCGCCAGCCCATCCAGAAGCCGCGCATCGCGGTCGCTGGCCAATACCCGCGCGCCGGCGGCCAGGAAACGCTCGGCGCAGGCGCGGCCGATGCCCTGCCCGGCCGCCGTGATGAGGACGGTCTTTTCCTGCATGTCTCCCGTCCTCATGAGCGGCGGGCACGCATCCGCGGGTCCAGCACATCGCGCAACCCGTCGCCCATCAGGTTCAGTCCCAGCACCGCCAGGGCGATCACCAGACCGGGGAAGAAGGCGATCCAGCCGGCTTCCTGCAGATAGGTGCGGCCGTCGGAGATGATATTGCCCAGCGAGGGGGCGGGCGGCGGGGGTCCTACTCCGAGGAAGCTGAGGATCGCCTCGGCCAGGATCGACACCGCAAAGACAAAGGTCAGCTGCACGATCAGCGGAGAGAGCGCGTTGGCGAGGATATAGCGCAGCACGATGCGCATATGCCCGGCTCCGACGGCCACGGCCGCCTCGACATAGGGCAATTCGCGGATCACAAGCACGCTGGCCCGCATGATGCGGGCGGTGCGCGGCGTGAAGGTGATGGTCAGCGCAATCACCGCATTCATCAGCGAGGGACCGAGGGCGGCCGCCAGCGCGATGGCCAGCAGCACCCCGGGAAAGGCCATCAGCCCGTCCATCACCCGCATCAGCCCGTTGTCGAGCCAGCGGACATAGCCGGCCAGCAGCCCCAGCACGATCCCCATTATTCCGGTGGCCAGCACCACCGCCAGTCCGATCCCCAGCGAGATCCGCGTGCCATGGATCACCCGGCTCAGGATATCGCGGCCGAAGACGTCGGTGCCGAACCAGTGCTGCGCCGAGGGCGGCATCAGCAGGGCACGGTAATTGTTCTTGTTCGGATCGTAGGGCGCGATCAGATCGGCCAGCAGCGCCATCAGCACGATCAGGGCAAAGAAGGCGAAGCCGATCTGGAACGAGCGGTGGCGGAACAGCCGGCGCAGCAGCGCCCCGGCGGCGGTCAGCCGGGCCGAGCGAGGGGCGGCCGGGCCGCCGGCGGTCGGATCGAGAGAACTATCGGTCATTGCGCACCCGCGGGTCGAACCAGCCATAGGCCAGATCCACCAGAATATTGACGAAGACGAAGAGCGAAGCGGTGATGAGCAGCCCGCCCTGAATGATCGGGAAATCGCGGCGCTGGATTGCGCCGATGATCAGACGGCCCACCCCCGGGAGAGAGAAGACGGACTCGATCACCACCGCGCCACCGAGCAGCACCCCGGTCATCACGCCGATCACGGTGATGACCGGCACCAGCGCATTGCGCAGCGCATGTTTGAAGACCACCGTATGGCGCCGCATGCCCTTGGCACGGGCGGTGCGGATATAGTCCTGCCCCATCACCTCGAGCATCGAGGAGCGCGTCATCCGGGCGATCACCCCCATCTGGGTGAAGGCCAGCGCCAGGGACGGCAGCGCCATCGAGCGCGCCCAGCCGAGCGCATCCTCGGAGAAAGGCACATAGCCGCCGGTCGGGAACCAGGCGAGCCCCACCGAAAAGACCGAAATCATGATCAGCCCGAGCCAGAAATCCGGCACCGAAAGGCCGATCAGCGCCACCGACATCGTGCCCTGATCGACCCAGCTGTCATGCCGGATCGCCGCCAGCACACCCAGCAGCACGCCGAGGACCACCGCCAGCACCAGCGCCAGCCCGGCCAGCGACAGCGTGACGGGCAGCCGTTCCAGCACCGCATCGGTGACCGACATGTTCAGCAGATAGGAATGCCCCAGATCGCCCTGCAGCAGGTTGCCGTACCAGCGCAGCGCCTGCTGATACAGCGGCTGGTTCAATCCCAGCTGGTCGCGGATCACGGCGCGCTGCTCGGCGGTGGCCTCGGCCCCTGCAAGCTCGGCCGTCACATCGCCCGGCACGATGGCGATGATGGCAAAGGTCACCAGCGATACCACGAAAAGCACCGGAACCGCGCTGACCATCCGTCGGATCAGAAACCTCAGCACTGTCATTCTCCTGTCCTGACGGGCGGTGGGTCGCCCGCGCCATTGGCTGTGCCCGGGCGCGCATCGGCCGCGCCCGGGCCGGTCACTCAGTCGGCGAACCAGACGTTGTAGACGCGCGGGAAGCGGAAGGGACGGAAGCCTTCGACCTTGGCGCTCGATGCCTGCATCAGCCCGGTCTCCCCCAGTTTTATGACCGGGGCAAAGGTGTCCAGGCGCTGCTGGATGCGGGCGAAGACCGCCTTGCGCGCAGTCAGATCGGCCGTGTCGACCAGTTCGGCATAGAGCGCATCCAGTTCCGGGTCGGCCTTTCGGAAATGGGTGGCCGGTCCGGCGAAGGTGGAG
Organism: Cereibacter sphaeroides 2.4.1; assembly: GCF_000012905.2. Lineage (NCBI taxonomy): Bacteria > Pseudomonadati > Pseudomonadota > Alphaproteobacteria > Rhodobacterales > Paracoccaceae > Cereibacter > Cereibacter sphaeroides. The sequence continues at coordinate 62,000 of NC_009007.1, forward strand.
ATCAGCGCCTCCGGCCCCAGATAGGGCTCGATCCCCATGGTCAGCGTCCAGGCCGACCAGCCGGTGTCCTGCAGACGGATCTGCAACGCCGTCGGCCAGTCGACCTGATTGATGACCACATTCACGCCGATGGCGCGCAGCTGCTCGGCGATCACGACCGCCGCCTTGTTGCGCTCGGGGCCCTGGGTATCGGTCAGGATGGTGAAGGGCTGGCCGGAATAGCCCGCCTCGGCCAGCAGCGCCCGGGCGCGGTCGAGATCGGCGACGTTGTAGCGGTCCTTGCCGATCTCGCCCGCGTCATAGGTCGTCCCCTCATACATCCAGCCATGGTAGAGGTTGAACAGCCCTTCGGTGGCGATCGCCATGATCTCCTCGGAGTTCAGCGCGATCTGCACCGCCTCGCGGAATTTCGGATTGTCGGCCGGCGCTTCGTTGAGGTTGAAAATGAAGACGAGGAAGGCCCAGGGGCTGTTCTCATAGACCTTCATCTCGCTGTTGCCGGCCAGACGCCTCGCGGTCGGCACCGGGATCTGCTCCAGCAGCTGGACCTCGCCGGCCTCGAGCGCCGCCACCGCTGCCCCCGGCTCCGGGATGACGCGGAAGGTGACGCTGTCGAGATAGGCGGTCTTCTTGCCGCCGAAGCCGTCGATATCGGCATGGGTCTCATCCGCGGCGTAATCGGCGAACCGCTCCAGCCGGACGTGGCTGTCGGGGACATATTCGACGAATTTGTAGGGGCCGGTGCCGATCACCGCGATCTCGTTCGCGGGCTTTCCGGCCTCTTCGGCGGGAATGATGACGGCCGGGGCGCGGGGAGAGGCAAAGGCTTCGAGGAAACCGGGAAAGGGCTTCTCCATGGTCAGCGTGACCTCGAGCGGCCCGCTGGCCTCGATGCTCGTCACTCCCGCCAGCATCGAGGCGGTCCCGCCGATCGCCTTGTAGCGCTCCAGCGAGGCACGGACATCCTCGGCCCCCATCTCCTTGCCGTTGTGGAACTTGACCCCGGCGCGCAGCGGAAACCTGTAGGTGAGCCCGTCCTCCGAGATCTCGACCCCGGTGGCAAGGATCGGGATCGGCACGATGGAGTCCGAGAAGCCGTACAGGGTCTCGTAGATGTTCATCGTGATGTTGCGCGACATCTGCGAGGTGGTGACCATCGCATCCAGGCTGGGCGGATTGGAGGCCTGGGCCACGATCAGATCGCCGCCCATGCTCTGGGCATCCGCGGTGCTGGCGCTCAAACCGATGAACAGCGCCGCACCCGTGGCCATAAGCATGCGCCAGAGGCTGATTTTTGGCATTCCGCGTTCCTCTCTGTTATGGGCGGACTTGTCGGTGCTGAACTGCCGGCATCTGTCCAGGATGGACGGCATGGTAAAACTCAGCTATCGTATGATCGTATACAATGCTATCATGCAGTCAAGAAGTTCGAGTCAAGAGATGCACGCGAAAGACACACAACCCGGAACTGATGCCCTTCCCCGGCTTGCGCCGCTGGAGGCCCGCACCCTGGTGGACCAAGTGGTGGATGCGATTGTCGAGGCCACCGCCACCGGTGCGTTCCTGCCCGGCGACCGGATCGTCGAGGCCGAGGTGGCCCGCGCGCTGAATGTCAGCCGCGTCCCGGTGCGCGAGGCGCTTCGGATCCTCGAGAGCCAGGGCATCGTGGTGAACGAGCGCTATCGCGGCATGCGGCTCATGGATGTCTCAGCCGACCGGCTGGAGAAGATCCTCAAGGTGCGTAACGCATTGGAAACGCTTGCGGCCCACGAGGTCCTTGATCTCAAGCCGGAGCATCCCGACATTCTGAGCCCGCTTGAGGCCCGGGTGCGGGAATTGCATGCCGCAGTGGCGGCTGGCGATTCCTTTGGAGTCGCGCGGCTGGACACGGAATTCCACCGCACCCTGTGCAAGATCTCGGGCAATGGTGTGCTGCTGCAAAGCTGGGAGCCGTTGTCGCGGCAGCTGACCATCATCTTCGGCCTCTCGACGCTGCAGAAGCCCATCGAATCCATCGCGCGGGAACATGACGACGTGCTGGATGCGCTGCGCGCAGGCGACCGGGCCGCGGTGACCGAGATGATTCGGGTCCATATCCTCGATTATAGCCGCGAGTTGGATTACGAAGGACTTGTCCGTGCCCACAGGTTCGGCCGCAGGGCAAAGGAATGATCACGGCGTTGTTGGGTGACGCGTGGCCTCTCTGGTTCAACCCCGGCATCTGATGGACCGGGTCCAGGATGAACCGATCGGGCTTCTGATGAATTGCCGGGCGGCCGATTTCCGTCATTTGACCGGATGGTCAGGAACGCCTGCGCGATAATCCGGAATTCCTGCCCATGGAAACCCAGCTGGTGCAGTCCTCCATGTCAACGATCCTTGACTTGTCCGATGCATATGCGGTGCAGCTCAGGCCTGAGGCACGATGGCCCCTTTCCCCTTCAGCATGAGGCCCCGCGGACGAAATTGCTGGCGCCAACGCGGGAGACGCATCTGCTCGAAACCCTCGGGCCATGCGGCGAAGCTGGTCTGCCCCTATCATCAATGGACCTACAGAGACGGACGGGCGGCTGCTCTGGGCCCGCGACATGGGCCCGGAATTCGAGCCCGCCCGCCACGGGCTGAAGCCCGTCGCCTGCGAGATCGCCGCGGGCATGGTCTTCCTCTGCCTCGCCGCGGATCCGACCGATTTCTCGGAGGTGAAGGCCGCCGCCGACCGCTATGCCGCGCCGCACCGGCTTGACGAGCTGAAGGTCGCGCACCGCTCCTCGATCCTCGAGAAGGCGAACTGGAAGCTGGTGATGGAGAACAACCGCGAGTGCTATCACTGCGCCGGGTCGCATCCCGCGCTCTGCCGCACCTTCAACGACGATCCCGACCTCGTGGGATCGGACGACAGCCTGTACTCGCCCGAGGGCGCCGACCATGTGGCACGCTGAGAGGCGGCGGGGTTGCCCTCGAGCTATCT
>NC_009007.1:65017-90931 GCF_000012905.2 Cereibacter sphaeroides 2.4.1
GGGCCCCAAGATCGCACACAAGACTACGAGGTGCAGGTCGATCAGAGCGCCGTCGCGGCAAGGAGTCGTGCCCCGCGAAGCTACTCTTGATGCAGGCACGCCAAATGCGCGATCAATTTCGCTCGATGCTCAGCGCAGCTCTGTCGATGGAGCGATTGGCCAAGCTGAAAGCGATGCGCAAGGCGACCATCTCAACCTTACCCGCTACCATGGTGACAAGGTGAGGGAGGAAAATCCGCTGCTCGAATCCAACCGGTCTGCTCTGGCCAGTGGCGCTGAGCAGACGATTGGGGAGGCCGGCTACAAGCGCGTGTTTGGTTGGCTGAACGTTGGCGCCGCCGAGGCGGCAGAGCTGCAGCAGGCACATCCTGCCGCTTGGACGTCGCCAGGCGCGGCTTTGGATTACTACAGTCAGAACCCGGAAAAATTCATGGAGGTGCTCGGCCGCCCTTTCGTTGATGGCGACGACTTGCCCTCGTCGCCGGATAACCAGAATGCGGCCCTGTATCCCTCGCCGATGCTGCCGAGAGCATACTCAGCGCAGGAGCGGGACGTCATGGTGCGCACCATCCTCGGCGAGGCCGCCGATCAGGGCAATGTCGGCATGGCCGCAGTCGCGCTGGTAATCCGTAACCGTGCGGAAGACGTCAGGTTTCCCGACAATGTGGCAGACGTCAGCCTGCAGCCACGCCAGTTCTCCGCTTGGAACGCGGATGGATCCGGGAACGCGCTGGTGTCGAAATACAATCCCGGCGACGCGGCTTATGAGCGCGCCGCCTATGTCGCCGATCTCGTGATGGCTGGGCTTGTTCCCGACTTCACCGAAGGAGCCACGCACTATTACTCGCCGGCCGGCATGAGCCATCTGGTAGAAACTGGCTACCAGAAGAACCTCATTCCGACTTGGCTAGAGAGGGAGACAGAAGCCCGTGATGCTCCGCCAGTCCGAATAGGCGGCCACGTCTTCACCGGTCAAGTGCGCCAGGGGGAGGAGGCGCGCTAGTCCCATCCCCTCATGCGCGCACGAAAGGCGCCGATTCCAACACCTACTCTTGCGTAATACTGGTCTAGGCTGACGGGCGGTGCGTCGCCCCCAGCCGTCCCAGGACGCACGCGATGTGGGCCTGTGGTCACGGCCACACCGAGCAGCGACGCCATCAGGCCTAGGAGCATCGGAGCTCCCGCTTCTGCAACGAACCCGCCCCATAGAAGGGAGGTTCCGACAGCCAAAATCAGAGAACCCAGACCAATGCGGACAGCTCGCGTCAAAGGACTGATCTGCGGTGGAGCCGCGGAGTTCGCTGCCGGCACCCTTTGGTCATCAGAAGTCTTGCCCATCTCACCCGTCTCCACTCAGTATAGCGTGCCGCTAGAGCAGAGGTGCTCTACGGCAGACATGAGCATCGGCAAGACGTCAATCCACAGTCTAACACTACGGATTCGCTCTGCCAGATGCCTTCATAGTTCGCACATAGGACGCGAGCACGTCCTGCATTTTCTTGATGTGCCCCTTCCCATCGCCTTCCTCCTTGAAGAAGCGGAAGACTTCCGGATCCAAGCGCAAGTGAACCGACTTCCGAGATTCATGCTCCACAACCTCGGCGTTAGCCCAAAATTCCTCCGGAAGGTTCTCTTCCGTGGCATCTGGGCTGAGGTGGAGCTTGCCAGCATTCTTAAGCGCCCGCACCTCGTCTACTGATAGCCTCTTCATACTTCCTTCTGTCACGTCTTCCTCCCTTCCGAGTGGAAATGAGGCGGATAACGCTACCTCGTTGAACGTAAACCGTAACTATGCACAGATCATCTACGAACCCGATGGCTACAATTCTGTCTTCGCCATAATCGTTGCGGGTATCGGGCGCCTCGACAGTGAGCCCATCAAAGATCAACGCTCCGTAAAGTAGATCGATCCCGTGCTTATCGATGTTTTGCTGACGCTTAACTTCGTCAAACTCAACTTCCATTTCTGCCTCTCGTGCGGTCGGTAATGATGATGGTCCATTTTCTACCCACTTTCATATTTTATGATTGGTTAATTTCTCATTCTGTGCAGCGACAGCGGACTCGCTCAAATCCGCTCTAAGGGCTCCACCAACCTATGTGTACACGAGTCGTGTGCACATAGCAACGGTTACACCATCCTGCGGTCTTGGCGTTTGCCCGACTGGCGCTGGACCGGCGCAAGGCCCGCCGCCGACGCCATGGCGTCGGCTGATGCGAAGCGGCGGACATCGCCGATCGTCGCGATGAGTTCTGCCGCGAGGAGCGCCCCCATCCCCGGCAGCGAGCGGATGAGGGCGCCGTCAGGGTGAGCTGCAAGCAGGGCCTCGAGGTCGTGATCGATCCGCGCGATCTTCATCCGCACGTCGATAGCCTCTGCGGCGAGTTCCCTGATCAGCTCCGCGGTTGCAGTTTCGCCCGGCACGGCGAGCCGCTGGTGCCGCGCCGCTGTCAGCGCACGGTCTGCCAGCTCCTCAATGCCTCGCAAGTGCGGAGTTTTCTTCAGATGGGCGACAATCCTTGCCCTGCCGGCGCGCCGGATCTCGGTCGGGGCGACATGGCGGGCCACAAGCGCCAGCGGCCCCTTCGACGTGAGATCGAGCACGCGTTCGAGACCCGGATGGATGCGGCAGAGCAAGCCGTGCAGGCGGGCAATGCGGCGTGTCTGGTCCTGGACCAAGTCGCGGCCCTTCACAACGCCAGCTGGCTGCGCGAACGGCACCGGCACCGAACGCCAGATCAGATCCGGGCCGAGCAGACGGCCCTTGAAACCGAAGCCGCCACGAAGTTCAGATCGGCGGCATGACCCGCGCAACGCGCTGTTTCACAACCGTGCCCCGGTACACAGGCTACTCGCCGTGAAGGTCCTGATCTGGTCTGGTCTGGCTGTAATCCAGAACGAGCTGCAGCCGCACTCTTGAAATCTCAGCGCGAGTCTCCTATGCTTGATGTGCCCTAGGCAATTCTAGCTTCATTATGAGTAGGCTAGCATAACCGACCGGTTACCGACAATTGGGTTGATTTAGACGCGAACCCGTGTCGGTGGCCTATGCCATGACATATCGAAAACGATGAGATCGGACATCTGTCTCCGACACGCACTGCTGAAAGGTGTGAAGGAATGATAGATGTGCCGTCTGTTCTCGACGTTCTCGAGTTCGCTACCCGTGTTATGTCAGTCTGGATCGCTTGGCTGTCATATCGGAGATCGAAGAAGACTCGAAAGCGGAAGGCCCGCTAATAGACAGACCTAGCGGCTCAGGCCGCTAGGATCCCAACTTTTTTTTTGGCTTGTTGCGGCATTGTTGCAGAACTCGATCTGCAAAGGATTCACATCACGAATCCATGCGGTTAGACGGTTGGCATGAGCAAGCCCAAGCCCGCCCGTTACCGCACGACGAACTGGTCCGCCTACAATGCTGCGCTGCGCAGCCGCGGATCGTTGCTGATCCCCCTCTGTCAGGGCAGTTGTCACCGGTTCTGAATCTGGAAGTGTATCCTGAGGCGGGCGGGACAGGACGAAGGGTTTGGCTTATCCACCGGAACGAAAGGCGGCGGTTCTCACGAAGATGCTGCCGCCGAACAACATGCCCCTGGGCCAGTTGGCCAAGGAGGAAGGGATCAGTGTCGCGACGCTCGCCAAGTGGCGGGCGGAGAGCGTCAGTGTCGCCGCCAGAGCGGTCACTGTTCATGCCGCCCTTGGTTCGGCCAATCAGACGGCCTCTTTGGTCGCCTGGCCCCCCTTTTTCGACCGTAGGCTGGTCCCCGTGCGGCGCGCCTTGAGAAAGGTCGCGTTGATCATCACCGTCTTCGGAACGGCGGCCTCAGCGGCCACGAGTGACAAGGCGAAGTATGCTGCCACGAACAGCGCCATTACTGACGCAAAGATCATGGTTCATAGCACAAAGATCGCGAAGCAGGTCTGAATCAGCCGGTCCATGGGGGAACTCCTCGGCTGGGTTTCCTCCATGATATCCGAGCTTCAAAAGCACCCGCGCGGTGGCCTCAGTCGTAATAATCGAAATGGCATGGCTCGCCGTTCCAGGCGCAATATAGTCGGTCATTACCCCAATAAAAAATTTCTCCGTCACGCTGCTCTTTGCGGACGCGGAAAACATTGTCTCCGTTGAAGTGCGGGAGGGAGAAATCGAAGCTTGGAACCTCGAGGCCGCGCTGACCGTGACCGTCATCGCTAATGGTGCGCCGCGGCAGGGGCATAAGGAGAGCTGCGTGGTTGCTCTCCTTCACGACCAGGGCGAAGCTGTTGTGGGTCGAGTTGTAGCCGTATGTCGTTCTCAATAGTCGTCGATCGGCCCGTTCGCCTATTCCGGACATCAAGCCCTGAACATGCTGCGGCGTCACCAAGGTGGACTTGTCGCGGATAATGCCATCAGTCGCAGTTCGGCACCATTCAGCAACGTGGCTCGAATCCTTCAATGCCAGCCTGCCCTGGACTTTCTCTCGGGCGGAAAACCTCTTCGCGACCGGCGCATACGCGGAGGTTGTCACGAACATGGAAAAGTTTGCGTCCTCTGATTGCTGAATACCATATAGGGCTGCGACCTGGGTTTGGTCGATCTTGTTGCCGGCGCCGTATTTCTTGGCTTGAACAAGGGTGACGATGTCGCCAATCGGATCACGCTGAATGAGGCGAATATCCACGCCCTCATCACCGCGCCCAGGACCAAGCTCGACGTCGAAGCCCTGCGACTGGAAGATCCTCGCGAGGAGCGTCTCGTATTCCCGCCACTCTAACCGATAGAGGTCATCAGGACGGTGAGCGAAGTGGCGATAGAGCTCTTCGTATACATCCGCAGTATCCGGCTCGACGAGCCCGCACACCCATTGCCAGTGAAAATATGACGTGTATGCGGCGTAATCGCTGTCCTCGTCGGGGAAGACCAGAGCCGTGGAGCTCTTGTCCTGCTCCAGCCAGCACCCGTGATCGGCTAGCAAATCTTGAAGACTGATCGCCAGCTCTTCATCCCCGTAGCCATTCATTGACGCGGAGAGCTCGCCATCGAATGATATGACGGCAAGCACCGGTAAATCGAGCGGCTCGGCTCCTGGCCTGTCGAGATAGTTTTGCACCGAGCAATAGTCGGAAATTTCCCGCTCTTTTGCCCATGCCTCGATGGATGCCCTCAACCGCAGCAAGCTCTTCTCGACCTGCTGGTCCGCTAAATCCCTCACCCGGCTTGTCGTCATGGAGCGACGCCCGTCATTCTATCAGATCCACCATGATAGAAGCATGACGGCGTCATCAGTCAAGCGAGGCTAGAGGCGGTTGGCCGGGTGCTGGGACTGGATCTGCAGGTGGCGTTCCAGCATGGGCCCGCCAAGGCGGCGCCAACCCGCTACCCCGCGTGCTGCTTCTCTAGACCCTACCGGCAAATGAATGCGCCGCCTTGCGGCGGCTCCCCCCGCCGCAATGAGGTGGTCCAGCCCCAGGCAGATCCGGCGGCGTAACCAGCGGGGCAGGCGGCCGCCGCCGTAGCCGTGCAGGTAAATTTGGAGAAGGAGAACGCGCTTCACTGGACGTGCCCCGAAGCCGCCACAGACGCCGAGCAAGGGTAGCGGCGCTTACGAGCGCAAGGGCATCGAGCGCAAAGCTCCCGAGCACGGCAGCGCTGGAGAGATCACCCGAGATCGGCAGCCATGGGCGCGGAAGCAGAGTGCAGAGGAGGGGCAGGGCGATGCCGGCGACAGGCAGCGCCCAGAATGCAATTCTGCGAGGCACGTCAGTAGCCGAGCCAGCGAAGGACGTCACCCGCATCGTAGACCTCCCGATCGCCGCAGTCCCGCAGAAACTCGGCGACGCCTTCTGGCACTGGCACGCCGTGCACCTTCAGCTCACGGAGGGCTCTTTCCTTCGTGATGATCTCGCCCTCTGCGCTCTCGAGGTAGGTCATCATTTTCTTTCCCGCTCCAGTCGATCCGCAGCCCATTCGGCCGCTGCGGCCAATCCGGGCGCGCCCCGCGAGAGCTCGTATTCCATCAGCCGCCGAGCGGCCGCCGCGTCGTTCATCACCATGCGCCGCAGCCTTCGCTCTTGCGGGTGAAGGCGCGCAGGCCCGGACTGCAACCGCCGAAGGAGGAAGCGGTCTCGGAAACGGCCCGCCAGGATGTCGGCCGCATGAAGCAGGCATGAATAATAGAGAAGGACCGCGCTCCAGATCAGCGCGGTCTGTGCCCCGGCCGGCAGGGCGCGGAACAGAAGCCGCAGGCCCTCTTCCGTGTCCTGCAGCATCATCCGTCGTCACCCGTGTCGGCCGGGAAGAGGACCAGCTCGCCATTGACCGGCACGGCGTCGAGATAGGCCTTGAAGATGTAGTTCTTCCCCGGCGCGGCCGGGAACGCCATGCCGAGCGGACGGAAGCGCGTGCGGTTGTCGCTGCCCGTGACCGGCGTCGTGACGCGCATCGGTGCCGCCGCCATGTCAGGCAGCCGAGGCGGTGCCGCCCGCGCAGCCTGATCCGCCGAGCCGGGGACGAACACGATCAGCTCGCCATTGATCGGGTTGGCGTCGAGCCGGATCTTGAAGAGGTAGTTCTGCCCCGGCCGGGAGGGGAAAGCGACGCCGACCGACCGGAAACGGGTCTGGTCCTCGCCTGCCTTCACAAGTGTGGTCACGTTCAACACGTCAGCCATGAGCTGGCTCCTTCAACTCGGGAATGGGGGCGAGGGCTGCATGAAGCGTCTCGCGGAGGGATTGGGCGCTGTAGTCGGTCGGCAGCTCCATCCACGGGATTCCGGCAGAGGCGCAGGCCCGGCGTTTGATGGCGTCACGGCCGAGCGCGTCGCGACGGTCGCGGCGGGTGCGGCCGTAGTGACCGCGGCCCTGATACTCGATCACGAGAAGCGGCCTGAAATCGGCATCGACAAGAAGGAAGTCGGCGCGCTTTGCATTGATCCGCCAGAATGCCTTCTGGCTGCGGGCTGCAAGAAACTCCCCGTAGGAGACCTGGCAGAGGAGCCGCGGCCGGGGCTCCGGCAGTGAGGAGATCGCCCGGCTCAGGGAGCGGAAGAGGCGTTGCTCCGTCCGGTTCAGGACCGGCCGCGCCGTGTAGGAGGTCTCGAACCTGATCCGGAGAACTGCCAGAACCAGGACAAGCGCCACGAGGAGGGCGAGGGCGAGCCAGATCCCCGTGGGGATCTGGCCGTCCGAGAGGAGAACCGAAGCGGGCTCGAACCCGTCCACCTCAGCATCCTTTCTCGAACTTCACCTTCTCGAGCTGACCGATGCGCTGCGCGATCAGCATGGCGTCGTTCACGTCCTTGAGCTGCTGCGTGCTGGACTCCCGGCCGGCCACCGCGCCAAGGGCCGAGCGCCCGGCATCGGTGGCAAGGCCCACATTGCGCAGGCCGGTGGCCGACCCCGCGTTCATCATGGCCGATCCGCCGATGACCGTGGCACCCACATCCACGAGCCCGCCGATCATGGCCGACTGGCGCTGCCGCGCCCGCTGCTCGCGCTCAACCTCGGCATAACGCGCATAGAGGTTGCCGAGCCGCTGGTTGACGACCGGACAGCTCAGCGCATAGTCGTCCTTGGAGGGCGGCTGCGTGGCGGTCATGAGACCCTGCATTCCGGTGCCCGCCGTCACCATGTCGGTCGCGGTGCCGCCGGTCACGCAACCGGAGAGCGTCAGCGCCGCCGCCAGAGCGGTCACGGTCTTAGCGATCTTCGTCATTCCTTAACCTTACTCGTTGATTTTATTACATAATTCTCATTATTGGGCCGCCGCCGTGGAGGCGGAAAGCCGATCGAAGGCGGCCGTAAGACGGTCGGCCGCCATCATGCCGGGCACCACTTCTCCATCCCGAAACACGAATGCCGGGGTGCCGGAAATCGAGAGCGCCTGGGCGAGGCGTCGGTTGCCGTCAATGATGGACGTGATGTCGTCCTGCCGCCCCCGCGCCACGAGGGCCGGATAATCGTAGCCGGCCGCTCCGGCGAGGATCGAAAGCGCGGCCTCGTTGAGACCGCCCTTGTGCGACAGGAGCGCGTTGTGAAAGCCAAGGTAGGCCTCGTCGCCGTGCTCCGCGCGGACAGCCAGAGCGAGCCTTGCAGCGGCTTCGGAGGTGGATCCGAGGATCGGAAACTCTTTCATCACCACCGCCACATCGTTCCGGCCGGACAGGGCTGCAGCGAGCTCCGGCAGCGCGCCTTTGCAGTAGCCGCACTGGTAATCGAAGAACTCTACGGCGACGACCGGCGCGCTGGCATTGCCCTTGCGCGCATCGGCTCCTTGAAACAGAGCCGCCGCCTCGGCCTCGACCGCCGCGCGGGCGCCGGCGGTCTGCTTCTCCTTCTCCTGCCGCTCAAGCAGGGCGAAAACCTCGAGAACTACCTCGGGATTGCTGAGCAGGACGCTGCGGACCTGATCGGCGAACTCCGGGCCCGGCTCGGATTGCTTTGCCCCCTGCCCCGCAGCGGCAAGTAACGGCATCACCACGCTCCCCGCGGCCATAACGAGCACACCAGCCAGCGCCCCCGCAATTGATGCGCGCGTCAAAACGCCGCGTCGCTGCACCTTATCGTCACAACTCATAGCCACTCCTTGCAAACGAGATCGGCGGTGTCGTGCAACTGCGCTGAATGGGGATAACCATCTCGGCGTTGTCACGCACTAACCAATCCGTCTTTGCTCCACATGTGCAAACTCGTTATTGAATAGCGTTATGTTTCAGTTTCAGCAAAGGGTTTTGAGATGTCGCACCTCCGCAAGGGCCAGCCGACACAGTTCGTCCGCGGCGGCCAGACCACGCAGCACTGGTGGCGCATGGCGGCGCAGGTGGTCCGCACCTCGCTCTTCGTCGCGCTGGCGGCCTTCACCCTCACCTACACGGCTCTCGTGCTTGCCAATTACGAGCTGCGCTACATGCGCGAGACCTTTGCGAGCTGGACCGCGCATTACAACGTCCGGCTGGGCCGGCCGGAGAAGATCATTTCTTACGTCGATCACCTCGACCGACGGCTCGAGCGGACGGCAGGACAGATCGCGGCTGACCATCGGATGAACGCTCTTGCGGACGAGTATCGCCGCAATGCCTCGCTCTTCGCCTGGTATGCTCTCGTTCCGGCGGCCGCGGCGCTTCTGATCAGCACCGCCATTTTCGCCTGGGCCGGACAGCGGGTCGGGCAGAACGAACATGTGCGGGGAAGCCGCCTCATAGACCAGCGGGATCTCGCGCGCTGGTCCATGAGAAAGTGGAAGGCATACCAGAAGCGCTTCGGCCTCGGCCTGAAAAAGGGGCCACGCTACACAATCGCCGGCATCCCGTTCCCTCCGAACGCCGTGGAGGCGCAGACCGGGATCTTCGGAACGGTCGGGGTGGGCAAGACCAACGCCATCAAGGAGCTGCTGACCACCATCCGGGCACAGAACGGCCGAGCCATCATCTACGACCGCATGGGTGGCCTCGTCCGCGATTTCTACGATCCGGCCACCGACATTATCATCAATCCCTTCGACGCCCGATCACACATCTGGTCGCCGTTCGGCGAAGCCAGCACCCCGGAGGCTCTGGCGCAGATCGCCGAGGTCATGATCCCGCAGCGCCCCGGACAGAACGATCCTTTCTGGTCACAGACGGCGCGGCTGGTCTTCGAATATTCGGCGCGCTCACTCCTTCGCGCCAAGCGACCGACCAACGCAGACCTGCGCCGCGCGATCATGACGATCTCGGCCGAAGAGCTGGAGAAGCTGCTCGCAGGCACGCCGGGGGCTCATTTCTTCGGCAAGCACGTCGAGAAGACGTCGGCCTCGATCCGCGCAAACATGATTGCGGAGCTGCGGTTCCTCGAGTTTCTGCGTGACGACGGTGAGCTCTTTTCGGCGCGAGAGTGGGTCAAGTCGGAGCGACCCGGTTTCGTGTTTCTGACCGGCGATGCCGAACACTCGGCCGCGACCCGCAACATTATCTCCACCATCATCGAGGTATCGGCCAACGCGCTGATGACCTGCGAAGAGAGCCGCGATCCGAAGGTCTGGTTCTTCCTAGATGAGGTGCCGTCCCTCAACCGCCTGCCCTTCCTGCAATCGAAGCTGGCGGAGATCCGGCAGTTCGGGGGGGCTTTCGTGCTCGGCTACCAGGTCTTTGCGCAGCTGGAAGACATCTACGGAGAGAAAGGCGCGCAGGCCATCGCCGGCAACCTCAACAACCGCATCGTCTTCAACACGCCGGACGCGCGCACGGCCAAGCTCTTTTCCGAAAGCCTCGGGTTCGAGGATGTGGTCGAACAACGGGAAAACCTGAGCTTCGGGGCGCACGAGTCTCGCGATGGCGTGGCCTTCATGAGCCAGCGCACGGAGCGGCCCATCGTCACCGCCTCTGAGATCCAGGCGCTGCCTCAGTTCGAGGCTCTGATCCGCTTTGCATATGACGCGCCAACTGCGCGCGTCCGGTTCGAGCCTGTCCAGGTGGAGCCGAAGGCCGAGAAGATCGTGCCCTATCAGGGTGGCGGCTTCGCTCTGGATGCCATGGATCCGCACAAGGCCCCTGCCCCGGCCCCGGCGGCAGATGAGGCGTCACTCGCCACGCGCTATGCCCCGGAGCTGCTTGGAAAGGTGCAGGAGGAACGGCGCGCACGGTTCGCGAGCTGGACCCCGGCGCAGCAGATCGCGGCCTTTGACGACTGGTTCGCAAAGGGCCTGCGACCGGACTTCGACGCTGCAGGCTTCTCCTTGCTGGCCCCTCTCGACGGCGTGCCGCCAGAAACGGCCTGGGACCACTATTACCGACAGCGCGTCCAGGGACACGATGAACCGACTTTCCGCATCACGCCCAACATGATGCAGATGGTCACTAACCGCCCCCGCGCCCGGGAGGGTGCGGGTGCGGCGGTGGCCGAGGTGCCTGCCTATGCGGATCTTCGCCGCGCGGCCGAGGAAAAGATCATTCCCTTCCCGGGTCGCCACGCTGCGCCGCCCCCTGCCCGTCCAGCTGACCCTCTCACTGCGGGAATGGATGAGGAGGGCTCGCTGCTATGATGAGCGTGAGCAACGTCTCGGCCGGCGCCGCTGCCAGCGGATACTATCAGGCCGAAGGGTATTACGTCGCCGGAAGCCCTGAGGCAGAGGCGGCAGCTTCGTGGTTCGGCAGTGCGGCTGATGAGCTTGTCGCAATGGGTCAGGAAGAGTTTGCGGGGCGCGTGGACGACGCTGCGTTCTCGGCCATGCTCGACGGTCACGCTCCGCCGACCCAACGCGATGCCGAAGGCCATTGGAAGGAAGGTCAGACGCTCGGCCGCGTCGTGGACGGGGAGCGGCAGCACCGACCGGGGATCGACCTGACCTTCTCCGCCTCCAAGTCGGTGTCGATCATCGGTCTGGTCGCTGGCGATGAGCGCGTGATCGCAGCCCATGACGAGGCGGTGAAGGCCGCCATGAGCTACGTCGAAGAGAAGTTCGTCCGGACACGTCGGGAGGTGAACGGCGAGATCGTGGCGGTCCCCGGCAAGATGGTGGCCGGGCTTTTCCGCCATGATACGTCGCGGGCCCTCGATCCGCAGCTCCATACCCATGCCGTCATACAGAACATGGTCCTCGGCGAGGACGGCAAGTGGACCGCCCTCTCCAACGAGGAAATCTACCGCAACAAGATGCTGATCGGGGCGATCTACCGCAACGAGTTGGCGCAGAACCTCGAGCGGGCGGGATATGCCGTCGAGCGTGTCGGCCATGACGGCATCACCGAGATCAAGGGCGTCCCGCGCGAGCTGATGGATGGCTTCTCGAAGCGCCGCAAGGAGATCGAGGCGGCCCTCGATGAGCGTGGGATCGAGAGGACGGCTGTAGATAGCGCATTGGCAGCCCTCGCCACCCGCAGGAACAAGCAGAAGGGCATCGACCGGGCAGAGCTGCGTGAAGCGTGGGAGAAGGAAGCGCAGTCCATGGGCGTCTCCCTCGATCAGCTTCGCGAGCTCCGGCAGACAGCCACTCTGACGGCAGCCACGCGCCTGCCCGGCGTGACGCGAGACGGGATCGCTGCGCCCTCCCCTGCTGATCGCGCCGCGGCCGCCGTCGAGTTCGCGATTGCGCATGTGAGTGAACGCAATGCCGTCTACTCCGGCTCCGAGCTGGTCCGCGTGGCCCTGAGCCGAGCCAAGGATGTGGGGATCCGGCAGATCGAGGGCGCCATCGCGACCAAGGAAGAGACGGGCCGTCTGGTGCCGGTCCATGTCCATGCCTGGAACGAGAAGCGCTCGCCCGATGCCATGACCCGCGGGGAGGGCTTCTCCGGGACGCTGAAGGCGATGGGCACCGCGCCGTATCAGAACGACCCTAGAAACCGCGACTCCTTCTTCGTGACCATCGAGACGCGGAACGGGGAGCAGACGGTCTGGGGTGCCGGCTTGCAGGCGGCGCTCGAACGGCAGGAAGCCAGTCCGGGCAGCCTTGTCCATCTGACGGTGCAGGGCCAGAAGCCCGTGACGGTGATCGGCGCCGATGGCAAACCGGTGTCCGCCCATCGCAATCTCTGGACGGCGGAAGTCATCGAACGCGCCTCGGAGCGGTCGGATCGCTCCAACGGCCCTCAGCCGCAGCGGGAGACGATCAGGCTCTATTCGGACGATGCCACCCTTGCCCTCGAGCGCATGGTGCTGGGCGAGTATCGGGCAGCCCGGCGTCAAGGCGGAGTGGAGTTGCCAGCTCGCCTGAGAGTCACTGGCGGGATCAAGATGAGCGGAGAAGCTCTTCTGCGTGACCGCCTTGACAAGACAACTCTGACGGAGGGCCAGAAGGAAGCGGTCGCACTCGGTCTCACAGGCAGAGGCCGGTTCGTCGGCGTGCAGGGGTATGCCGGCACGGGCAAAACGCACATGGTGGAAACCCTGCGCCGCTATGCCGAGCGGGCGGGCTTCACCGTGGAAGGCGCGGCACCGACGAACAAGGCCGCCGCAGAGCTCGCCTCGGCAGTGCCCGCGGCCGGCACCGTCGCCCGCTTCCTGCTCGCGGATGCTCCGGGCGACAAGAAGCGCTCCATCCTCGTGGTCGACGAGGCTGGGATGATCTCCACGCGCGACATGCACGCCCTGATGACCAAGGCAAACGAGCTCCGATACGCTCGGGTTATCCTCGTAGGTGACGTGAAGCAGCTCGACCCGGTGAGCGCGGGCTCGCCCTTCGCGCAGCTCCAGAAGGCGGGAATGCCGACCGCCATCATGGCCGACATTCAGCGCCAGAGAAACGAAGATGCCCGGAAAGCCGTGCTCCATGCCATCCGCGGCGAGGTCCGTGCTGCCTTCTCGCGGATCGAGGATCTTCGCACGCCAGAGAAGAACCAGAGCTTTACCGGCGAGGTTGCCCGGGCGTGGCTCGGATTGCACAGCTCGGTGCGCGAGCGGACCGGGATTGTGGTTCTGACCAACCGCGTCCGGGGGGAAGTTAATGCCGCGATTCGCGACGAGTTGAAACGGGAACATCGGCTCGGCGCTCAGGATGTGACGGTCGCCAGTCTCACGCCGCTCTCGCTCACCCGCGCCGAAGCGCGCGAGGCGGCCAGCTACAAGGCTGGTGACGTGGTGATCTCGGTGCGCAGCGTGGAGGGGTTGGAGCGGGACAAACTCTACCGGGTTACATCCACCCTGCCCTATCAGAACAGCATCACCTTGCGTCCGGAGGGAGGCGGCGCCGAGGTCGCGCTGACACTCGGACATGGGTCGAAAGCTGCGGGATCGCTCGCCGCATTCGAGGTGGGCAAGCGCGAATTTGCGGCCGGCGATGAGGTCAAATTCGCGATCACCGACAAGGATTGCGGAGCGATTAACGGTGCGCGCGGCCGGATCACAAAGGTGACGGAAGCCCAGATCGACGTCACGCTGCACGGCGGGCGGAAGCTCTCCGTGCCCACGGATTCACTCGCCGCCCGTGGCCTAGACCATGCCTATGCGGCCACCGCACACGACTTTCAGGGCGCCACAGTGGACAGGATCATCGTGGGCATGACCCCCGATGAGCAGCTCACCAGCCAGAAGTCCTTCTACGTCAATATCTCCCGCGCGCGGGACCATGTGACGCTTGTGACGACCGATCCCGGGAAGCTCGCTGATCGGATTCAGCGTGAGACCGGCGAACGTCCGGCCGCGCTCGACGCCTACGCGCAGCGGCTCTCGGACGAGCGGAACGCGGCCGGAAAGGTGCCGCAGAATGAGCCCCCCTCCCCTGCCCGCGACCCTGACCGGGTGCCGCAAATCCTGCGCGAGCAGGCGCAGAAACTGCGGCAGGCGGAGCCCCCGCAGGAGCGCACTGATCGGCAGGTGGAGCAATTCCTGGCGCAGTTCGAGGAGAAACAGAAGGTGAAGGAAGGACCGATCCGGTGAGGAAGGACAACATCAACGACCGCTACAGGTTCGTGCTCGGCCCCCGCGCCAAGGCTCTGACGGAGACGCACTGTCCGCCCGGTGAGCTTCCCGGCAGCGATCATCTGGAGGCAGGGATCGAGGCGCTGCAGCAAGCCCTTGAGGTCGAGCGCGGGGTGCTGCGGCGCCTGCAGGACGAGTTCGATCGACTGGATGGTCGGATGGTCAACCTCGTCTCTGCGCACAACCATGGTCTCCGGGGGCTGATGATGATGACCGGACAGATGGTTCGCGAGCTCAACGTCATCCGGAAGATCCTGATCGTCTCGGCGGCATCGAACAATGAGCAGGCCGAACGGCTCTACGACAAGGCGGTGCCGGCGATCATGGAGATGCGCGCCACGCTCGCTGTCTGGCGGGAGCGCGAAGGTCTCGAGGTGCCCGAGTTCTCCTTCGAGCAGGAGGAGCGGATCCTCCAGCAGCTCGTCCAGAACCCGGCCGAGCACCGCCATCCCGATCATGGCGAGGAGCCGGAGACGCTTGGCGAGGCGCTTGCGGAGCAGGTGCAGCGGATCGGCGAAGCCTTCGATCCGAGCCTCACGGATGAGCGCCACGAACGTGAAATGGAGATGGGTGACGATGAGCGGTAAGGCCGATCCGAGCGCTCAGAAGGCCGAAAACTACCGTGGCACGTCGTGCCACGCGCGTGGCACACTGTGCCACGGCCCCGAAAAACAACGTAAATACAGCGCGTTGGGAGCCGGGGGCAAATTACGCCCCCTTTTAAGACGAAAAGCCTTTATTTATAAAGGCTTGAAGGCAATGGGCAGCTTGCTGCGTCAGGTGTGTCCTCTTCAGACCGGAGAGGCAGCCGTAAGGCTGCCGATCCGAGGCCTCCTCGCCCTCGCCGTCGCAGGCGGATGCCTGCTCCTCGGCCCCTGCCCCGTCTCGGCCGAGGCTTGGAAAGCCTCGGCCGAGACCACCTGGGCGAGCGGGTCCTCCTTCAGTCCGCCCGCGGATCGCCGCCAGCCTGGCCCCGGTTCATCCTTCCTCGAAGCGCAGGCCAGCTCATCCTTCGCGCTCGTGCCGAGGGCCGCCCGCCAGAAGAAAAGCCGGGCCTTCGTCATGCCGACCGACCGCGATGAGTTCGTGCGAATCCGTGCGCTGGTTCATCACGCCGAAAGCGGCGCGGCCGGCTATGACGATTACCACCGAAGCGCACCCGTGCCCCCGCCCCGCGCTCCCTCGACCATGACGCTCGACCAGATCCGGCAATGGATCGCCGCTACGCCGGGGCAGCAACATGCCATCGGCCGCTATCAGATCATCCCCTCCACCTTGGAAAGCCTGGCCTCGCGCGCAACCCTCCCGGGCTCCACGCTCTTCAGCGCTCCGGTTCAGGACAGCATGGCCAGCATCCTCATTCTCGACGCTGGCTATGTGGAGCTGAAAAATGGCGCGATCACGCTCGACAGGTTCATGGACAACCTCGCCCGGATCTGGGCTGGCTTCCCCATGGCGAGCGGGAAGTCCGCCTATGAGGGCGTGGCCGGCAACAGAGCCACGATCAGCCGCAAATTCTACGCAGAGCGGATGGCCGAAATCTTCCCCGTAGAGGCCCGTAGAGACCTTCGGGCTACCGAGGTGGCGGCAAAGTAGCGTGAGGGCCCCAGACGGGGCTCTCCGTGAGCCTGCGGTTAGGTGCCGAGTTGGTTCCTCCGGCACCATCAGCTAGCGCCGCTCCATCCCATCGCGACCGCACCGCCGCTTCGCCGCACCGCCGCACATCCGCATGGCCGCCTCACCGCACCGCCGCACGTCCGCATGGCCGCCTCACCGCACCGCCGCACGTCCGCATGTCCGCATCACCGCACCGCCGCACGTCCGTATGGCCGCCTCACCGCACCGCCGTATGTCCGCATGGCCGCCTCACCGCACCGCCGCATGTCCGCATGGCCGCCTCACCGCACCGCCGCACATCCGCATGGCCGCCTCACCGCACCGCCGCACATCCGCATGGCCGCCTCACCGCACCGCCGCAGGTCCGCATGGCCGCCTCACCGCACCGCCGCAGGTCCGCATGGCCGCCTCACCGCACCGCCGCACGTCCGCATGGCCGCTTAATCGCATGTCCGCACCGACGCATGTCCGCTTCGCCGCTTTGCCGCATGTCCGCATCTACGCCTTGACGCATGTCCGCATCGCCGCCATAACGGATCGACAATCGAGCAGCCTGGAGACGGCAATGAAAGTGATAACCGCTTACAGTCACAAAGGCGGAACCGGGAAGACCACGGCGTTGATGATGCTGGCGTCCGCCATAGAAGCCCGAGGGCAGTCCGCACTATTGGTAGACTGCGACCCTCACCAGTCCTTCAAGGCTTACGAGACCCACAGCAAGAGCACGTCCCCGGCTATCTGGTCCGACAGGATGGACGTGATCTATCTGCACTATGAGGCGACGAAGGTCGCTGTCCTTGAACAGACGCTTCTCGACGCTGATGAGGGGGGCAGGTTCGACTACTGCCTCTTGAACCTCGCCGGGGTAGATCATCCCTTCAACCGCCACGTCCTGCGCTATGCCGAGCTGACGCTCCTGCCGTTCGCGCCTGCGGCGCTCGACATGATGGAGCTGCCTGGGGCGCTTGATGTCCTCAGACAGCTCGGTGACCAAGGCGAGGTAGGGCAGGCACGCGTTCTTTTGACAAAGATGCGCTCAAAGATGACCAGCGCTCAGACCGGCTACATTGACGCCGTGTTGGCCGGTTTCCCTGTGATGAAGACCCAGATCCGCGAAACGGCTGTCTTGGGCGACATTGTGATGCGAGGCCTTTTAGGAAAGGCCATCGCCGCGTGGGAGCCGGAGGCGAGCGGCCTGCAAAAGATGGAAATCGCCCGTCTCCGCGAGGCGCTGGAAGAGTGTCAGGCACTGCTGGCGGAGGTCGATTCAATCATTGAGCTTGGAGAAGCGGCATGAAGAACAAAGGCCTTCTTACTAGGGCAGGGGGCTCGCCTTTATCCTTCCGCAAGGATCCGGTGCCAACGGATATGCCCAATCGCATAGCGGCTGACGCCTCGGCCGCTCCTGTCGTTGCGGCAGATCAGCCGGAGATTGCTCGGGGCGAGACAAATCCTGTCGGAAAAGCACCTCGCGCCACCCCAACGCCACGGCGGCGGCAATCGCCATCGTCGGAGGACAAGGCCCCTCGCTACACGCTCCGCCTGACCGTGGAGGCGAAAGTCCTCGAGGAGCTCGATCGCCTTCTCGGCGACATGGACGACAAGAGTCGCATCGCTGCGAAAAAGGCTCTGGTTCGCACATTCGCTTCCCAGGTGGCCGAAAGGACGCCGAAGAAGGCCGAATATGTGCCCACGGACCCCGTAGTCTATCGCATCGACCTGAAAATCCCGGACAGTCTGAGGGCGGCCATCTTGGCCGTTGAAGGCGCCAATCCCCTCGAACCGGCGGGCACCGCACTGTCCCGTAACCTGGCGCCCGTCTTCGCTGCTTTCGTCCGCAAGCTGGGAAAGTAGATAACCGCAAATGAAGCGACGGGGCCAAGGTAGCCTCACCTCGGCAGCCCCGTCACATCTGATCCAGGCGTCCCACGTTTGTCTCTATGGCGCATCGGGTGAGCCGTGAGACACCGCAGGTGCCTCACGGCTTGCCCCTCGGCGAGAGCGGGGGGGAGGGGTCAAGGGGCCGCGCGGAGCCGCCCGGAGCCACGCGCAGCAAAGCGAGCATGGCGAGGACGGCGAGCACGGCGGGCGCTTGCGCCCCTTGCCCTTGACCCCGATGGGGGCGGAGCCCCCCTGACGGCGCGCGTCTGCGCGCCATGCTCCTCACCACGGCGAAGCCACGCTGGCCGCCCACAATCTCGCCTGCGATCCCGGAGGGGTGACGGCGCGGCAGGTGCCGACGTGCCGGAAGGGCCGAAGGCCCCTAGGCTCGTCGGTGCCTGACGCGGCGGCGCGCCGGAGGGGAGGGCTCGTGCCACGCCGGCCGCCCGCAGATCTCGCCCGCAATCCCGGAGGGGTGACGGCGCGGCAGGTGCCGACGTGCCGGAAGGGCCGAAGGCCCCTAGGCTCGTCGGTGCCTGACGGGACGGCGCGCCGGAGGGGAGGTCTCGAGGCACGCCGGCCGCCCGCAGATCTCGGCCGCGATCCCGGAGGGGTGACGGCGCGGCAGGTGCCGACGTGCCGGGAGGGCCGAAGGCCCCTAGGCTCGTCGGTGCCTGACGCGGCGGCGCGCCGGAGGGGAGGTCTCGAGGCACGCCGGCCGCCCGCAGATCTCGCCCGCGATCCCGGAGGGGTGACGGCGCGGCAGGTGCCGACGTGCCGGGAGGGCCGAAGGCCCCTAGGCTCGTCGGTGCCTGACGCGGCGGCGCGCCGGAGGGGAGGTCTCGAGGCACGCCGGCCGCCCGCAGATCTCGCCCGCAATCCCGGAGGGGTGACGGCGCGGCAGGTGCCGACGTGCCGGAAGGGCCGAAGGCCCCTAGGCTCGTCGGTGCCTGACGGGACGGCGCGCCGGAGGGGAGGGCTCGTGCCACGCCGGCCGCCCGCAGATCTCGGCCGCGATCCCGGAGGGGTGACGGCGCGGCAGGTGCCGACGTGCCGGGAGGGCCGAAGGCCCCTAGGCTCGTCGGTGCCTGACGCGGCGGCGCGCCGGAGGGGAGGGCTCGTGCCACGCCGGCCGCCCGCAGATCTCGCCCGCGATCCCGGAGGGGTGACGGCGCGGCAGGTGCCGACGTGCCGGAAGGGCCGAAGGCCCCTAGGCTCGTCGGTGCCTGACGGGACGGCGCGCCGGAGGGGAGGGCTCGTGCCACGCCGGCCGCCCGCAGATCTCGGCCGCGATCCCGGAGGGGTGACGGCGCGGCAGGTGCCGACGTGCCGGGAGGGCCGAAGGCCCCTAGGCTCGTCGGTGCCTGACGCGGCGGCGCGCCGGAGGGGAGGTCTCGAGGCACGCCGGCCGCCCGCAGATCTCGGCCGCAATCCCGGAGGGGTGACGGCGCGGCAGGTGCCGACGTGCCGGAAGGGCCGAAGGCCCCTAGGCTCGTCGGTGCCTGACGGGACGGCGCGCCGGAGGGGAGGGCTCGTGCCACGCCGGCCGCCCGCAGATCTCGGCCGCGATCCCGGAGGGGTGACGGCGCGGCAGGTGCCGACGTGCCGGGAGGGCCGAAGGCCCCTAGGCTCGTCGGTGCCTGACGCGGCGGCGCGCCGGAGGGGAGGGCTCGTGCCACGCCGGCCGCCCGCAGATCTCGGCCGCGATCCCGAAGGGGTGACGGCGCGGCAGGTGCCGACGTGCCGGAAGGCCCCCGCGGATCTCCGCTCGGCGTCCGGCTCTGGTCGTGCTTCCGCTTCCGGGATTTGGTGGGCGGGGCCTTTGCCCCGCCCGGTGGTTCCTCAGCCTGCCTTCAGCTCGGCCATGCGCTCGGTGAGCATCCAGAGCGCGCGGTTGAGGCCGCGGGACTGGTCGATGCCGGCCACCTCGCGGACGGTCTGGCGGCGGAAATGGCCGCTTTCGGTCCGGGTGCGGCCGCGCATCCCTCCGCGCAGGGTGTTCTCCTGCACCACGTTGAAAGCGGTCCACAGGTCGGTGGCGCGGTCGGTCGAGCGCCGCGGCCGCAGGAGCTCGGCCGGCGTGATCGGCGCTTCCTTGCCCTCGGCGGTGCCGGGGAAGCGAAGGCCGTGCGCGGCTTCGGCCAGGATCTCGCGCTCCCGGTCCTGCAGCTGGATAGCCTTGAACCGGTCCACCTGCTCGGTCACGCGGGGGGCCTCCTCAAGCACGCGATAGGCGCCCTCGATGACTTCGCCAATGGCATTGCCGCTATGGCGGACCTTCACCTCGTCGAAGGTCTCGCCGCACATGAGGCCGTTGGCGCAGACAAACCGAAAGAACCCCGGGATCATCTGATAGGCGCTCGTGCCGTCATTCGCGTTGACCAGCACGATCTCGAACGCCTCGCCCTCGGCATTGACGATGCCGCGGTGACGCAGGCGCAGCATGTGCTTCGTAAACTCGGCCTTGCCCTCGACTCGGGTGCGGGCCTGCTGAGCAAAGAACGGTTCGAATCCTTCCGCGCGCAGGCCATCCAGCACGGTGACGGTGGGGACAGGAGCGAACCGGGCGCTGCGGCTCTCGTGAGCCTCGGTCGCAAAGATCGAGGGAACGCGCGCCATCAGCTCGTCATTCGTCAGCGGCTGATCGCCCCGGCTGTAGGCCGCGCCGCCGTTGCTCATCCCGCGCATATAGAAATGATAGCTCATCGTCGTCTCCTTCGGTGCGCAACGGTGGGGTCTTTGCCCTCATCCGCCAGTGGGGCGCGGCCTCTCCGATCTGACCTCTGGAAAGCACCGCGTGCTTTCCGGAGGACAGAGCGGGGAGGGCGAAGCCCTGCCTGCGGCCACGGGGCCGGATGAGACAGGGGCCGGTGACGGGGAAAATTGGGGGGCACCCGCGCGGGCTCGCCCGCGTGGGGGGAGCCGATTTTCTCCGGCGCCGGTGACGCGCCCCAGGCGCGGCATCACAACCCCTGTTCAGCCGGAACCGGGGATGTCAGGCGGATCCAGCACCTGCAAAAAGTGTCGCGCCGCTCCCGCGGCGCGTCCTTGCCAACTCGATCCGCGCCTTCGCGGATCTCCATCGACCTCACCGCATCGAGGAGAGCTGCAGCCCGATCGGCAAGGCCCGCGCTCTCAGCTCGCCCGCGCGAGGATCGTCACCCGAATGGGCGGAGACAGGGCGTCCTATCGGACCATGCACGGCTGCGACATGACCGGCTCGGAGAGACGGGCAGGGCGCCCGCCGCGCAGGGACGAGAGGGCGTCATGGCTCCGGTCCCGGCCGCTTGCGGACGGGACTAGAGCCGTGCCCCGGCTACGCCGGGGTCGCGCCCAGACATCCCCTACATGCGCAAGGAAATGCCTCCTGCCTAATCATCACTACATGCGCCTATCCGAATACATTAAAGTGTCCGCCCCTGAGAAAGAGGTAAGGAGCCGGAGTATCAAGTCCCATCTACTAACCGTCTGATACCAAATGACTAATTCAAGGCAGCCACCAAGTATAGCGTAAATGCCAACGGACTGAGGATTGTCGGTCAGCCGGGTCAAGCAAACAATCTTCGTTCGCAGGCGCCAACTGGTGGATAAATCTTGGGCCTCGTGTTTGACCGTAAAGTTTCCGAGGCTGTATATCTGGCACGTCCACTAAAAGGACGCGGCCCGCTCTGCCCTGGCCGGCAGGCGGGCCGCTCGATCTCGACGCGGGCCAAGATCAGGTCACGAGTTATGTCTGACACAGGCCCGCACCTTCGTAAACTGTTAGGAGGTGTCATGAAGGCATACCAAGCGAAGCGGGCTCGGATCCGCTTTAACAATCCGATGACGGGCTGGGCGATAGACGCCGAGGGACACGCAGCCATCTTTGGCGTTATCGTCATCATGACGGGGCCGCCGCTCATCGCCATGGCGTTGAAGCTCCTCCACCCGTAGCAAAGGCACAGCGCAATCGTCAGCCCGGCTCCCGCCGGGCTGACCCTGCGACAAACAGCGGGCATTGGATCAGCGCGCTGAAAGGAACCACAGCCGCTCGGCCGGGATGAACTCGGCAACATCCGTCCAGCCGAAGGCACGCTCCGATATAAAGTCGGCCATGGCCAATAGGACGTGCGCCTCAACCTGCGGCCGGCTCGAGCAGGGTGCCCAAAATTGCCCGGCGAGCACACGACCGTCTGGCAGAACGTGAGCTCGAGCGCGGATTGGCGGCTCGAGGATGAGCACCTCGTGCTCGCTTTCACTCACACGGTCCACGATGACATTCTGCTCCATGGCGGGACGATCTCCCATGGGCATTTAGATGACGTTACGGCGGGCCATATCGCCGGCGGCACGACCCTTTTACAGCGCCGCGCGGAGCGCGGCCGGAGTATCTTGATCCGCGTCCTCGCGGATCTCCACTGTCGGCGCCCGTCTTATCCAGCCCGCCATGGCCTTCGGCCGTGGCGGGCCCTGCAGGTGCGGAGCTGAACGCAGCAATCACGCGGCGCAGAGAAGCGGAGCACCTGTGGGTAAGACGGGCGCCGCGGCCGAGAGCTCTCGGCCGAGCGGCGGGCAGAAGGAACTTATCTGCCTGCCCGTCCGCGCGCTCGTGTGGATCTCACGTCGACGCGGGATGCGGCCGGAGGCCGCGATCGCTCGCGGTCGATACGGGTCCGGCCTGTGCGTCATCCGGCCAGGCCATAGCGGCAATCCGAAGCGCGCGCGCTGAGAAAACGGGACGGCCCGAGCGTGACCCATGCTCATTCTCGGCATGCAACAGGACGGCTTGATTGCCAAGAAGGGCGTTTAGACTAGTTGAAAGCCGAAGGCCCTCCTCGCGTCAGGGTCTCCCCAGCGCGAGTCGAGGTAGTTATTTAGCAGTCGATAAAGTAGCTCGTGAACAAGGTGGATGTCTGTGGAGGCCGATCCGTCAAAGCGGCAGATCACGGTTTCCCCGCTGATCCTCACTTCTACGTTTCCAGAAGCACGCACGCACTCGACCTTAGCTTGCACAATCTGCTTAGGAAATGCGTTCGGTGCCGGCTCCAGAACAATGCCCAGACCGAACTCAAACGTGCCATCGCTGCAGCTGACGACGGCATCGTTGAAGGCGTCTTCGTCACTGATAGTTCCATCGGATCTCACACGGTAGAGCGGCACATACCGGTGATACGTTGTGGTGCCATCCCTTTTAGCCTCGTAATACTTCGGCATACCGAGAAAATTCTGCAAACCGTTTGCCACGAGCGCTGCGAACCGGTTGTTCTCCCGCACAAACTCACGCGTGGCCTTCTCCCGTTCGCAGAATTTTTGACGGATAATCTCGTATTTCGTCCCGCTCTGCTCGTCACTCATCGTCCGTAGCCCTTGTTATCCCGGTTTACGTTGGTCAGTTTACTGTTCCGCTTGGGCACTGTCACCGTTCGCACCCGCCCGATTGCAGCGCCGCGCGGAGCGCGGCCGGAGTATCTTGATCCGCGTCTTCGCGGATCTCCACTGTCGGCACCCGTCTTATCCAGCCCGCCATGGCCTTCGGCCGTGGTGGGCCCTGCAGGTGCGGAGCTGAACGCAGCAATCACGCGGCGCAGAGAAGCGGAGCACCCGTGGGTAAGACGGGCACCTTGGCAGAGGGCTCTCTGCCGCCGCTGCCACTGGACGGGGTGCCGCGTGCAGCTCCTTGAGTGCGGCATCGTTCTCATCCCACACGGCGCTGGAGCGCTATCAGTGATCCATGAAGGTTCAGGCTTCCGTTTCGAGCTCGTTCCGTCATGGCCCGCAGCATCCCGCCCGGGCTCCAGACGGGGTTCACCGGGCGATAGCGGTTGGCATCGAGAACTAGCACGCACAGCGCTGCTGGGAGATCGCCCATTGCATCGGCCGCATCGTCCCAGGCGCTGGCGTTGACACCAAGTGCTGGCAGGATCGCGATCGCCGCCTGAATGAAATCGTGCGCCGTGAGGGTGCTACCGCTACGTCGGCCGGCATCCAGATACATCTGCATGTCGGGAGACGCTGCCTCATAAAGCTGCGCCGGGGTGAAGGTTTCCAAATATCCGGGCTTGAACCCTCGGTCGGCCAAGCCACGCTTTTTTTCGTAGTACGATGCCGTGCCGAACGGCGCGGCATCTGTCTTAATGCAGTCCGCCCGCTTGCGGGCGGTCCGCTCAATGGCGGAGGAGCCGCTACAGACAGGATTTTCTTTAGTTGTATCTTGTATATGAGGCCGGAAGGAGTTTTCCGGCACGCCGGAAGAATCTTGCTGCATTTCGAGGAGCTGGAGCGCCTCGCGCGTAGCGTTATCCACACATCGAAGGAGGGTGCGAAGCTCGCTCTCGCCCAAGCCGTCGTAGCGCCGAGGCATGGTCTCAAGGATCTCGGCCGGGCCGGGAGCCACTTTGTCCAGAGCGGCAAGACGACTGAGGGTCTGGCTCAGGATCCGGCGCGACGCCGACACGCGACGCTTCAGGATCTGACGCTCACGCTCTTCCGCCTCCAGCTGCTCCACAATGCGTAGCAAATGCGGGAACGATTCGATCAAGGGAGCAAACGAGATGCCCTGGATAAGCTCGCCGCCGGCAAAGCGACCGCGACTGCCGTCAGCGGCAAGGTTTCGCTTTAGAAGGCCAAGCCGCTCGAGGCGCGCCTCCTGATAGCGCAGCGCGCGTGGTGTCACTCCGAGGCGCGCCGCCACTTGGGCCTGTTGCATGAAGCATACCGCGTCCCGCGTCTCATCCCGCCAGTCGCTGGGCCTCGTCGCCTGGATCATGACCAACAACGCACGCAGGCACGCGCTCGAGAGGCCCAAAGGCGCGCTGCACGCAGTGACTAGCCGCTCCACATCGCTGCGCTGAAATCGACCGGGCAGGGTCGGGTAGGATTCTTCGGGTTCGGCCCGAAGCTGGTTCGTTAACATGCTCTTTCCTCGCTCTTTTTTTCGTGAGCGAGGCGGTCCCGGCATAGCTTCCTTGTTCGCAGAAACTGCGTTTTTCGCTTGCCTGATTATTGGGGAGACGCTACAACCGACCTTGATCTTTGAAGGTTGTTCAGGGTTGGCTCCCTGGGCTGTAGCATCCCCCCCGCCGGTTACCGCCGCGCGGGGGTTACTTTTTTCTGTAGTGTCGCGTGTCCTTCCGAATCTGGCCGCCACCATGGCGTAGATTGCTGTATACGCCGATCTTGCCCCGAAATGTAGCAAAGACCACAAGCACCTGCGCCTAGCAAGGCGTGGGTGTCTTCATAATGAGCTGCGCACGTCGGTTGTCCGCTCAGGGGGCGCTGCCCCCCCGCGATGCCGATGGCCGAGCGCAAGCGTCGGCGGGCCGGTATCCCCACCTTCCTCCGCCTGCGGCTCCGTGCAGGCGGGTGATCCCCCTCCGGCCCGCCGAGCCAGGCATCGCACCCCCCGCGTTCGCCACGCGGCAGACCGACATGGGCGCGTCCCGCGACCATGCCGATCAGCACGGATTTTGGAGAACCGTCATGAGTAAGAAGCGAGCCACCACGGCTGTTATCACCCACAAGCTTTATGCACAGTGGCCCGGGCAGCCTGAGACGCACATCGGCTTTCGCGCGATGACCAACATCGGGTCCAGCATCGAGATCCTGTTCGAGCCGCTGCATCTCGAGAACGCCTCCCTTAGAGCTGAGAGCTGGCGCGCCTCACCGAAGGCTGTTCCACAGTAGTCTGCGCAGCGAGAGCGGCTGGGAAGGCGATCAGGTTGCTCGCATCAAGGCGCGGAGCAACCCGCGTCTTCCCGACCCAACACCTGACGGACCCGGGCGTAAGCGGCACATGAGCCAGCCTCAACGCCAAACTGCGCCAGCAGTCGACGCAACGCCGCGTGTGATCGAACGACTCGTGGCGCTGGGTGCGACCGCGAATAGAGAACAGCTCGCGCGTAAGCCCAAATCTACTGACAGACTGAACCCCGCCGTTCCCGCTCGCTGCAAAAGAGAGTTCAAGGTGCCATCACGTGTCTGGGTCGACATGTCGCAAGCCTCATTCCTGTGGATGAACACGAATTCCTCACTATCTGCCGCCGGCGATGAGAATCTATATGATCTGA
>NC_009007.1:90981-114045 GCF_000012905.2 Cereibacter sphaeroides 2.4.1
GCGCAGTTCGCCAGGGGCCTGCCCGGCCGGACGACCGGCACCGGCCGCTGAACCTGCCCCCGGACCGGCTGGCCGACATCCTGTGCTGGCGCGACCAGCGCTACGTCGGGAACCAGCTCACCTTCACCTACGAGCACCGGCGGATCCTGCTGGAGGAAAGCGACCTCACGCGCGGCATCGTGGGGAAATACGTCGACACCTACGCCTTCCCGGACGGACGTTTTGAAGCTCGATGGAAAGGCATCTCGCTCCCCTACCGCAGCTTCGATCCCGAGCAGCAGCATGTCACCCACGCGGCCATCACCGCGAACAAGCGGCTCAGCGACGTCCTGGCGCTGGCGAGGAGCCTGCAGGAAAGCCAACCCCCGCGCGTGAGCCGCGTCGGCCGGCAGCGCACAGTCTACGAGCCGACGGGTCGGCGGAACGACGGCTGGAATTCGAAACTGGCCCGCCGCGCCAGGCAGCGGGCGGACGGGACGGCGAAGCCTCCCGACATCGCGGCGGAATGACCGTGCGGACCCGGAGCGTTCCGCCCCCGCCGGCCCCGTCCCTACGGCCCTTCCTGACGAGAGCGGGCCGGGGCCGGCTCAGCCCTGCGACACCGGGACGACATTTCTACTTTGCACGCCAGGCGACACTTTAACTTGGTGACAACAACGGTTCCCGGGGCAGGATGTCCGAAGGCGGCAGGACATGTCCCCCGAGGCGAGCTCAGCGGCGGGCGCTGCCGCCGAAGCCTCCCGGGCCGCAGGGCCTGACCGTGGACCCGATCCTCACCCGCCCGGCACGGATCCCTTCGGGGCGCCGGCGCTGCTGGCGGACACCAGTTCGAGGATTTCCGTCGTCATCTGCTCCTGCCGGGCCTGCTGCCAGGCGCGTTTCAGCTCGGCGCTGATGCGCTTCACGCTGCTCTGGGCCCGGGCCATCGCCTCGGCGCGGGCGGCATTCTCGGCGGCGAAGCCCAGCATCAGCATCTCGCAGAGCTCGGTGAAGACATAGGCCTCCATCAGCGCCGCGAGCAGGTCTCCGGGCGGCAGCGTGATCAGCGGAAGGCGCCGGGGGTCGATGGGAAAGCGGGTGAAATCGAACGGGAAGAGGCGCCGGATCTGCGGACGCGCCGTCTCCTGCGGATCGCAGAAGACCACATGGACGGTCCCCTGGGGACGGCCGGGCAGCCATCCGAAGAGGGCGTCGGCCAGGCGGCTGGCGAGGGCTGCCACCTCGGGGACATGGGGCGCCATCTCGGCGGACCAGACGGGCCGGACGCCCCGGTCGCGGAGCGCCCCCAGCGTGCGCCCGCCGATGGCCATCACCGCATGGCCCCGGCCGGCGGCGGCCAGACCCGCCTCGGCCAGCCGCTCGCCGTAAAGGCCCGAGAAGCCCTGCGCGGCACCGATCACCACGGTGAGCGCAGCGTCCCCCCGCCCCTCCTCCGGCGCGGCGCCCGCCAGAGCCAGCGCCTCCGAGAGCGCCGCCGCCACGGTCGCCTCCTGCGCCCGGATCGCCGCGAGATGGCCCTCCGCCTCGCGCTGGTGCGCCGCCGCCAGCGCCTGCAGGGTCGCGATCACGCTGCCGATCTCGCCCACGTTCGCCAGACGGTCGCGGACCTCCTCGGGGCGGCTCATGGCGCCTCCCGCGCGCGGCGGACACAGGCCAGAAGCGCCGCGCGGGTCTCGGGCTCCAGCCGGTCGGGGGCCGCGCGGAAGGGGCCGAGCGAGGCATCCGCGGCCAGCACCGGCCCGAGCGCGGCCTTGAGCCGGGCCAGATCCTCGAGCGGCACATCGTCGAGCGCGCCCTCGGCCAGCGCAGCCAGCAGCGCCACCTGCACCGGGGTCGAGAGCGGGGTCGTGCGCGGCTGGGCGAGAAGCGCGCCGATCCGCTCTCCGCGCGCCAGACGCGCGCGCAGGGCCGCATCGCCGAAGCCGCCGAAGCGCGAGAACATCTTCATCTCGAGATATTGCGCATAATCGAGCCGCACCCGCCCCGCCACCGCCTTCAGCGCGCCCCGCTGCGCCTTGCCGCCCACGCGGCTGACCGACAGGCCGATATCCACCGCGGGGCGCTGGTTGGCGGCAAAGAGCGCAGCCGAGGTCACGATCTGGCCATCGGCGATCGAGATCAGGTTGGTGGGGATATAGGCCGAGAGGTTGCCCGCCTCGATCTCGGCGATGGGCAGCGCGGTGAGCGAGCCGCCCCCGTTGACAGCCGACAACTTTGCCGAGCGCTCCAGAAGCCGCGCATGGAGGTAGAAGATGTCGCCCGGATAGGCCTCGCGCCCCGGCGGCTGGCGCGCGAGCAGCGCCAGCTCGCGGTGGACGGCCGCATGTTTGGTCAGATCGTCATAGACGATCAGCGCATGCCCGCCCCGGTCACGCACCCATTCGGCCATGGAGGTCGCGGCGAAGGGGGCGATCCAGCGCAGGCCGGGCGAAGCCGTCGCGGGCGCCACCACGAAGACCGTGCGCGCGAAGGCCCCCTTCTCGCGCACGGTCTCGATCACCCGGCGGACGGCCGTCGTGCGCTGGCCGATGGCCACATAGAAGCAGACGATGTCGCTCGCGGCCTGGTTCACGATGGCATCGACCGCGAGGGAGGTCTTGCCCGTCGCACGCTCGCCGATGATGAGCTCGCGCTGCCCGCGGCCCACGGCAAAGAGCGCATCCACCACCAGAAGGCCCGTCTCCACCGGCTCGGCCACCATGTCGCGGTCGACGATGCCGGGGGCCGGGCGCTCGATCTCGAGCCTGGCCTCGGGCAGGATCGCGGGCAGTCCGTCGAGCGGGCGGCCGAGCGGATCGACGACGCGGCCCAGAAGCCCCTGGCCCACCGGCACCGACAGGAGCTGCCCGGTGCGGCGCACCTCGGTGCCCGAGCCCAGGGCCGCGCCGGGATCGAGCAGCGCCACCTGCACCGTCTCGGGATCGAGGGTCAGCACCAGCCCCTCGGCGCCGCCCGCGAAACGCACCACCTCGCCCAGCCGCGCGCCGGGCAGGCCCTCGACCTCTACGAGCCCGTCGGCCAGCGTGGCGATGCGGCCGGTCTCCTCGATCTCGGGGCCGAGCGGAACCTCCGCCACCCGCGCCTTCAGCGCCTCCAGTCCCGGATCACCGCTCATGGGTCAGCGCCTCGGCAATGCGGCCGATGTCATGGGCCAGCGAATTGTGCAGCACCCCGTTGGCCGAGCGCAGCTCGAGCCCCGCGATCAGCGCGGGATCGGTCTCCACCGGCAGGGGGGGCAGGCCCGCCACCTCGGGCACTTCGGCGAGGGGCGCGGGAGCGGCCAGCCGCAGCCCCGCGCCCGAGGCCAGCGCCGCGCGCCGGTCGGGGGGCAGATGCGCCAGCGCCTCGGCCAGCCGCCGGGCATAGCCCGCGGCATCGGGCGGCACCGGCTGGGCCGCCAGCGCCCGCCCGACGATGGCGAGCGCGAGATCGCGGGCGCGGCGCAGGGTCTCGGCGCCCGCGGCCTCGACGGTGCGGGCGGCCTCGGCCTCGGCCGCGCGCGCCGTGGCTGCGGCCGCGTCGCGGGCCTCGGCCAGAAGGCGGCGGCGCAGGGTCTCGGCCTCCTGCCGGGCCTCTTCCAGAAGCGCCGCGCGCTGCCGCAGGGTCTCGGCCGCAGCCGAAGCCGCCTCGGCCTCCGCCGCATGCGCCCGCGCCTCGGCCGCCTCGGCCGCGCCCAGCGAGGCCGTCAGCACCCGCTGGCGCTCAGCGATCATCGCGGCCACCGGGCGGAAGAGCACATGGCGGAGGATCGCCAGCAGGATCAGGACATTGGCGATCTGGACGGCGAAGGTGAGCCAGTCGAAGGTCACGGCGGTCAGCCGGTGAAGGGATTGGCGAAGAGGAGCAGGAGCGCGATCACGAGGCAGTAGATCGCCATGGTCTCGATCATGGCGAGCCCCACGAACAGGGTGCGCGAGAGGGTGCCCGCGGCCTCGGGCTGGCGGGCGATGGCCTCCATGGCGGCGGCCACGGCCCTTCCCTCCCCCAGCGCCGGGCCGAGGGAGCCTATTCCCACGGCGAAGGCCGCGCCGAGGATGCTGGCGATCTGGACGGTTTCGGGGGTCACGGGGCGGTCTCCTCTGCGGCGCCGTCCTCCACGGCGCTCGCGATGAACACGAGCGCGAGGATGGCGAAGATATAGGCCTGCACGGCGCCGGTCAGCAGATCGAGCGCCATCAGCGGGATCGGCACCAGAAGCCCCGCGAGCGAGAGCACGATGCCTAAGACGAAGACCCCGCTCATGACATTGCCGAAGAGGCGCAGCATGAGCGAGACGGAGCGGGTGACCTGCTCGACGAGATTGAGCGGGATCATGGCCCAGGTCGGCCGGGCGAAGGCGCGGAGCCAGCCCCAGAGCCCCTGCGCGCGGATGCCGAAGCCGATGGTGGTCAGGAACACGATCAGCGCCAGCGCCGCGTCGGTTTCCAGATGCGCGGTCGGCGGCTCGACGCCCGGGATCAGCGAGGACCAGTTGCAGGTCAGCACGAAGAGAAGCAGCGTGCCGATCAGCGCGCGGACCCGGCCCGGATCGCCCGCGAGGGTCGAGAGGATCTGCGCATCGAGCGCGGTCACCACAAGCTCCAGCGCCGCCTGCCCCCGCCCGGGCACGAGCGCGAGCCGCCGCGTGACAGCCCAAGAGCCGAGCGCCAGCACCGCCATGACGCCCCAGGTCACCACCACCGTCTCGCTGACGGCCAGCGGCCCGAGGGTGAAGGCGATGCGTTCGGCAAGCGGACTCTCGATCATTTCGCGCGCTCCCGCCGCAGGATGAGGGCGCGGCCCCCGAGGATGCCTGCGGCGGCGGCAAGCAGCGTGGTCGCCCCGCCCCGGCTGCAGAGGACAAGGAAGGCGGCCAGCAGCGCGAGCCGGAGGAGCTGCAGCGGGATCGCCCCGAGATCGCCCCGGAGCAGCCGGTCCGACAGGCGGCGGAGGGTCGCGAAATGCAGCGCCCCGGCGAGGGTTCCGGCGCCGAGCGCCGCGAGCGGGAGGAGGAGGTCGGTCATTGCGCATGCATCCATCGCAGGGCGAGCCAGAGGCCCAGGGCCGCGCCCGCCATCGTGAGGGCGGCGGCAAAGGTGATCCCGGTGCCGAGGAGCCGGTCGAGCCAGCCCCCGGCCAGCACGCCGCCGAGGGTCGGCAGCACGATCACCCATCCCAGCACCCCGATCTGGCCGAAGCGGCGCGCGAGCGAGGGCTCGGGATCGCGCCGCCCCGCCTCGGCGCGGACGGCGCTGCGCCGGACGGCCTCCGCGAGCGGATCCGGGGAGGCCCCGGGCGGGGCCGGGGGCGAAATGGCGGGCGCGGCCGCGGGATCCGGTCCGGGACCGGCTCCGGGCGGGGCGGATCCCGGGCCGGGGCCGGTCATTCGAAGGCCTCCACGATGCCGGAAAGGTCGGCGCCCGGCGCGCGGTCGAGGTGGCGCATCAGGCTGCGGATCGCATTGGCATGGAGGCGCACCTGCTCGCCCCGGGCGCGGCGCGCGGCCTGATCGGCGGCCTCGGCCTGCCGCTTCAGCCCGGCCTCGAGCCGGGCCAGATCCTCGCCCGGCACCGCCTCTCGGCAGGCGACGGTGACGAGCCGTCCGCCCGTGGCGCGCAGCACGCCCCCCCGGATCGCGCAGAAGTGCCAGGGCCCCTCGGGGCGGCGAAAGCGCAGCACCCCCGCCTCGATCACCGTCAGCAGATCGACATGCCCGGGCAGGAGGCCGAAGCCCCCCGAGGCATCCTCGGCGCGGATCGAGGCCAGCCCCTCCTCCTCGAGCACCGCCGCAAGCGGCGTGGTCACGCGGAGCGTCAGGCTCATGCGGCCCCCTTCCGGCGGCGCGCCTCTTCCCGTGCGCGCGCCTCCGCAAGCGTGCCGATCATGTAGAGCGAGCCCTCGTCCCAGTCGTCGCACTCCCCCCCGAGGATCGCCGCGCAGCCCTGCACCGTCTCGGCCACCGGAACCGAGCGGCCCTCCATGCCGGTATAGGCGGCGGCGACGAAGAAGGGCTGGGTCAGGAAGCGCTGCAGCTTGCGGGCGCGGCCCACCATCAGCTGCTCCTCGCGGCCGAGCTCCTCGATACCCAGAAGCGCGATCACGTCGCGCAGCTCGTGGTAATGTTCGATCGCTTCCTTCAGCCGCCCCGCCACGCGGGCATGCTCCTCGCCCACCACCGCCGGATCGAGCAGGACGGAGGTGGTGGCCAGCGGATCGATCGCGGGATAGATCCCCTCGGCCGCCAGCTGCCGCGACAGGACCACCGTGCTGTCGACATGGGCGCTGATCGCGGTCACGGCGGGGTCGGTGAAATCGTCGGCCGGGACATAGACCGCCTCGATCGCCGTGACCGAGGCGCGCCCGACCGAGGCGATGCGCTCCTGCAGCGCCGCGACCTCGGTCTCGAGCGTCGGTTGATAGCCCACGCGCGAGGGCATCCGGCCCAGAAGCCCCGAGACCTCGGCCCCCGCCTGCACGAAGCGGAACACATTGTCGATGAGCAGAAGCACGTTGCGCCCCTCGCCGTCGCGGAAGCCCTCGGCGATGGTGAGCGCGGTCAGCGGCACGCGCCAGCGCGCGCCGGGCGGCTCGTTCATCTGGCCGTAGACCAGCACGGTGCGGTCGAGCACGCCCGAGGCCTTCATCTCGCCCAGCATCTCGTGCCCCTCGCGCGAGCGTTCGCCCACGCCCGCGAAGACCGAGATCCCGTCATAGCCCGAAACCATGGCGCGGATCAGCTCCATCACCAGCACGGTCTTGCCCACGCCCGCGCCGCCGAACATCGCGGTCTTGCCGCCCTGGGCCAGCGGGGCCAGCAGGTCGAGCACCTTGATGCCGGTGGAGAAGACCTGAAAGCGCGCGTCCTGCGCGGCGAGCGGCGGGGCGGGGTGCAGGATCGGCGCGCGGGGCGCCCCGGCGGGGATCGGCGGGCCCAGATCGGCGGGGCGGCCCGCCACATCGAGAAGCCGCCCGAGCACGGCCGGCCCCGTGGGCACCCGGAGCGGCCCGCCCGTCGTGCGGACCGTCTCGCCGCGGGCGATGCCCTGCGTCGAGTGCAGCGCGATGGCCCGGACATCGGCGGCGCCGAGATGGGCCTGGATCTCCGCCACGACGGGGAGGGAGCCCACCTCCACCACGTCGCCGATCGCGGGCAGAGGTCCCTCGACACGGATGTCGAGGACCGGCCCTCGAACCGATGTCACCCGTCCAGTCATCTGCGGTCCCTGCCTTTCGGCGAAGTGCCCGAGTCGCCCCGGATCTTACGCCCCGGTCCCCCCGTTGCCCACCCCGCGCGGGAGCCCGCGGGGCGCCTTGCCGGATTATCCGGAGCCCGCCGGAATTGCAGACGGCGAGGCCCCTGCCCTGCAATTCCGGCGAGGAAACCCATTCTCCGATGGCAGAGGATGCGCCCCGCCCTTTTTGCTCCTCCGGTCTCCGGGTCCGGCAAATGCCTTTGCAGGGCGGACCCCCTCCTGACTTGAAAGACCACGGGTCCGCCTTTGCCGATCTTCGGACGCCGGAGATAAGGACGTCCCTCTTTTCCCGCCTGCCCGCCCGAGGCCTCGAACGGCCTGCTGCGCCTCGAGTGCGCCCCCGCCCGCACGGGCCCGCGTCTGCACCGGCGGCGCGCCGAGGGCCTTCGGGGAGCCGTTCGGACGATCCCCGCTTCCCGCGGCGGAGCCCCGTCTCGCCTCGACCGCCCCCGCGCCCGCTTCCGCAGGGGCAAGGCTGCGCAGGCCTCTCGCCCGACCGACGCCACATGCCCTTCGGACACCTCGGCGGCGACAGGGGCGCACCGAACCGGAAGCCGCCTCCCCTCACCGCCCGTCTCAAGGAGTCCTGCGGGTTTTCGGGGGGCCGAAGGCGATCCTCCCGCTCCCTTCAGGACCCTGCGCGCCCTCCCGATCGGACCGGGCCTCTCGGAACGCCCGCACCCGGGATTAGGGGCTCCGGAACGCGCCCTTCAGGGGAGACCGGACGGATGTCCGGCACAAACCCGAACGGGAGGAATGAGGAGGGGCGGTGACGCCGCCGGGGGGCGAAAAGCCGTGGCCAAAATTGGCCATGGCGTGGCCAATTTTGGCCACGGCTCCAGAAAAGGATTCAAAATCAACAGGTTTTGACCCGGCAGAGCTTTTGGCGCCAAATTCAGCCGAAAATCCTTTATTCATAAAGGCTTGAAGGCAATGGGCAGCCTGCTGCGTCAGGTGTGTCCGCTTCGGGCGGGAATGGCCGCCGCAAGACTGCCGAACCGGAGCCCGCAGGCGCTCGCTGTCGTGGGCCGGAGGCCTCCCGAGAGCGTGTCCGGGGCCGGCCGCGCCAGGGAGCGCGCGCGCTCGGGCGGGACCCCCGCGGCCTGCCCGCTCCGAAACCGGAGCGCAAAGGCCGGGGCCATCAGGGAGGCGGTCCTCCTGAAGATCCCCCGCCTCGCCGCGGCTCGGGGCGAGGCGGGGGCCAGACGAGGCGGAGGCCGGTTTCTGGAGCGGCCTTCCCTGCCCGGCCGAAACCGGGAGAGCGCGGCGGCGCCGGATATCTGCGGGATGCGCGGCCTCCATGGCCTTCGGGAGGCTCGGGGGCTGACGGCCCGAAAGCCGACCGCTGCCGGGTCCCCCTCGCTTTCGGGGCACTTTCCGGTCTGCCCTCCCGGCGCAAGGATCCTCGCCCTTGCGTGCGGAGCCGGGGCCGATCTCCCTGCCCCGCCGCGCAGGACGCCAACGCCTCGCCCGTGCGCGAGCCGGGGCGCCCGGCGCGGCTGCGGCAGGACCGGAGAGCGGGCAGGACCGAATGCGGACCTACCCGCGGAGGGGGCGCGGGCCACGGTCCGACAGCCGGGTCCTTGATCCCTCTGCAATGCACCGCGCGCCATGGGCATTGCCTCTTCAACCAATCTTGACTCTCGAATCCAGCAAATCACTCTCTTCAATGCCCGCCCCTCGAGGCGCGGCCTCAAAGGTAATTCAGGGGCAATTCGGCATTGCCCCTGGTCCATTCAAGAAGCCGGAGACCGAATTGGTCCTTACTGTCCTGTCCCCCTTGCTTTCAACCGTGGCTTCGGCCTGTGTCTATGCCCACGGAATACGTCGCCAGAAGCAGACCATCCGCCAGTGCCAGAACCCCGCCACGGCGGCCCGCCTCGAGGAAATGCGTCCCCTGGCCCTTCGGAACGGCCATCGTCTTCTGGCGGTGGAAGCGGCCTATCTGCTGTTCGTGCTCGTTCTGGCGGCGACGGGACTCAACGATGACCCGGAGGGCGCGTCGTTCGTGACGCTGATCCTCGCGCTCACGAGCGGCGGCGTGGTGGCGCTCCTCGCCGTGACCCATCTGGCGAGCGACCCGTCGGGGTCCCTCGTGCTTCCGCCGCTCCTGCTCATGGTGTTCGGGGCGGTCTATCCGATCCTGCAGTAACGGCCCCAAAGGAAGGGCGGCCGCAGCAGCCTCGGGATCCGAAGAGCTGCGGCCTACTCCCGGGCGGCGCGGGGCCGCCGGGGGATGGCGCCATGATAGCGCAAACATCGGCCGGGCGGGACGCGGCGAAATGTCGTCGCTTGCGCGGGGCGCGTCCGTCCCCGCGAAATGTCGTCGCCCGCACGGGGCGCGCGGCCGCCCGCCCTGCCGGGGTTCCGGTTCGCCCGCCCCGCCGCTATGGTCCGGCCCGAGGGGGACGCGGCCCCCGGCAGAAGGGGCTCTTCATGCGGCGCATCCTCGTCACCGGCACGGCCGGCTTCATCGGCTTCCATCTCGCGCGCCTCCTGCTGGCCGAGGGCTTCCGCGTCCATGGCTACGACGGGATGACCGACTATTACGACGTGGCCCTCAAGCGGCGGCGCCATGCGATGCTGCTGCAGGACCCGAACTTCTCGGCCACGGAGGGCATGCTCGAGGATCAGGCGCTCTTCGACCGCGTGGCCGATGAGTTCGCGCCCGAGGTGATCGTCCATCTCGCGGCCCAGGCGGGCGTGCGCTATTCGGTCGAGAACCCGCGCGCCTATCTCGATGCGAATGTGATCGGCAGCTTCACCGTGATGGAGGCCGCGCGGCGGCTGAAGGTGGCCCACCTGATGATGGCCTCCACCTCCTCGGTCTATGGCGCCAACGAGGAGATGCCCTTCCGCGAGACCGACAAGGCCGACCGCCAGCTCACGATCTATGCCGCGACCAAGAAGGCCAACGAGAGCATGGGCCACGCCTGGGCGCATGTGCATGGCCTGCCCATCACGATGTTCCGCTTCTTCACCGTCTACGGCCCCTGGGGGCGGCCCGATCTTGCGCTGTTCCGGTTCGTCGAGGCGATCCTCGAGGACCGGCCGATCGAGATCTACAACCACGGCGAGATGTGGCGCGACTTCACCTATGTGGACGATCTCGTCCGCGCGATCCGGCTCCTGATCGAGGCCGTGCCCGGCGGCCCCGAAACGGCGGTCGAGGAGGACAGCCTCTCGCCCGCAGCCCCCTTCCGCATCGTCAACATCGGCAATTCCGACAAGGTGCGGCTGCTGGATTTCGTGGAGGCGATCGAGGAGAGCCTCGGGCGGCGCGCGATCCGCAGCTACCTGCCGATGCAGGTGGGCGACGTGCCCGCGACCTGGGCCGACGCGGGGCTTCTCCAGCGCCTGACCGGCTACCGCCCGCAGACGGACATCCGCGACGGGATCGCGCAGTTCGTCTCGTGGTATCGCGATTACACGGGGAAGTAGTCACACCCGTTTGCCTCGTCGGAAACGTCGGGTTAGAGAAGAGGCGCCGGGAGATCCGCAGGACTTTCCCGCAGGACAGAAGGCCAGGATGCGGCCCTTCGCAACAAGGAGATGACCGCTTGGCACGACTGCTTCTCCACATTGGCGCACATAAGACGGCGACCAGCTACATCCAGCGGCGCTTTCATCTCAATCGCGACCTGCTCGCCCGGCACGGCATCCTCTATCCCGACATCGGGCCGAACCGGGCCCATCACATTCTCGCCACGCCTTGGATCGACATTCCCGAAATTCCCGAGAGCTATTGGGGCCCCGAAGAAACAGGGTCGACTGGGCGCACGAGGCAGGACGCTTTCTTCGAGAAATTCACGAAGGACTATGCCTCCCAGAAGGGTACCGTCTTCCTGTCCGCCGAGGTTTTCAGCCGAGCCCTGCCCCAGCATGTGGACATGGCAGATCTAGCCAAGCGCCTGTCGGATTTCGAAGAGGTGAAGATTGTCTATGTGGTGCGGCACCAGACGGATTACATCCAGTCCATCTGGCTTCAGGTGGCCAAAAACGGCAGGGCGGGAAGATTTGATCCGTTCCTTGCACATGCCCTTCAGAAGCATCTGGCATCTGGGGTATGGATCGATCATCATAAGGTGATCGAGAACGTGCTGAGCGGCTTCAGCCGCGACCAGCTCATCCTTTTTGACTATGAGACCATACGCAAACATCCCGAAGGGGTCATAGGACCTTTTCTCGAGCTTCTGGGATCTCCTCTCCATGTTCATGATCTCGCCGAACTCGACAATCGAGAGGCGAATATCTCTCCAGACCCTCTGGCAATCTGGATGACACATGCCGCCTTCTTCCCAAACCCGCTCAAGCTCGGCCTTTACCAGAAGCTGAAGGACGCGCTTGACAGGATCAGGGAAAATTACGGCAAGAAAAAAACCAGCCTCTACACGCGCGCACAGTACGAAGCGGTCATTCAGGCCTCCAGCGAGATGAACATCCCGCTCCGGGGGTGGCTCGAGTCCGACAAGGGTGACTCCCCAATCTTCACAACTCCGTCGTCAGATCAGATACTTTTTCGGGACGATCTGACGGAAGCTGATTTGGGTCCTTATCTCCCGGAAGAAAACCTGCGCATGCGCGAGAAACTCAGGGCTGCCCTCTCGCAATAGAAATAGCGCCTTCGCCCTGCTTTTTCATATCAAAACCGTGGCTTCCGGCCCGGCGAGACGGCTTTCAAGGATTGCAAGGGTGGCATAGGTGGCGTGGCTTGCGAGCCGGATATTCCGACGCGCGAGTTCGCTCATCGTCTTCGTCACCCGCTCGGGCGGAAGTCGATGCTTATAGGAGTTCTTGGTAACCGGGGCTTCTGCCGCCTGAAGGCCTTGGGATGTCAGAAAATGCGGCAGGTCAGCGCCGATCCGTTCCATGCGGATCACATGGGTGCGCCCAGAGGGTAGTTCGCTCGCGATCTGCGGCGGCAAATACCATCCCAGATCGAACTGCATGTGGAGCTTGCTTGCCCTCAGCGCCGCAACGGCTGCCTGTCGTCGCTCCCTCCGGGGATCCGTGAGCGCCTCTGCCAGATCGTTTGCAGTCAGGAAGGCACCGAATATCCGCCGCCAGGTTTCATTCTTGAGGCGACGCCCGTCCCCGTCGAGGCTCTTGGAGTGAAGATCCCATTCGAAAGCCGACACGAACCGGTCAACCGGATCGCGGGTCAGGACGATGAAGATGTCGGAGGGATCGTGCCTCAGAACGGCATCGGCAAGCTGCAGATTGGCGTCATGGACGTGATAGATCTCGAGGCCCGCCACCTGGGGCTGGAGGGTGCGGATAACGGATTCTCCGGCACATTTGCCGACATGGACGAGATGGTAGGGCAAGAAAATCCTCTCTTCTGCAGAAGCAGAGTCACCAGACGGAAGGTTCTGAGCAACCCGCGGAACGGCGAGTCAGGCCTCGTTCATTGGCATTATCGATCACCATGTTCCAGCCGCTCGATCAGCCGCTCCATGTACCAGGCGTTGCTGAGTGGATTTACGCCCCAGGACTGGTAGTAGATGTGGGCCACATGGTCGGCAATGCGGGTGCCGTCGCGCAGGACGAGCTGCCGCGCCAGCTCTCCCCCAGGGCTCAGCTCATCCGCGTAGGTGAAG
The DNA here is from genome assembly GCF_000012905.2 of Cereibacter sphaeroides 2.4.1. NCBI lineage: Bacteria > Pseudomonadati > Pseudomonadota > Alphaproteobacteria > Rhodobacterales > Paracoccaceae > Cereibacter > Cereibacter sphaeroides. The sequence goes on from NC_009007.1 coordinate 103,814, forward strand.
CTGTCGCGCAGATAGTCGGCATCGTTGTCCATGGCTCCATCCTGGGCATTCGCCACGGTATCCTCTCCGATCTGTGCCCTCTGGCAGGCTTCACTGACGGATCCTTTTCCCCGGCGGAAGGTCAGGAAGGCCACGTCCGGCCTGCCCTCGCGTTTCAGGCAGGGGTTCAGATAGCTGTGTGTGTTGACGATGAAGCCCAAGGGCGGCGGATGTCCCGACCGGGGATTGAGGGCGCGTGAGGAGAGCCACAGGTTCCGGACCCGGATCGCATAGCGGTTCGGATTCTGTTTCCCCATGGAATAAGGGTAGCCGATCACCACCTCGGCGATTTCGAGAGCCCGCCCCGGCAGCTCCTGTTCGGCCTGTGCCTTGGCCAGAGATCGGACTGCATCGGTAAGATCAGTCGTAGGCTTAGCATCGGGGGTTGGTTCGCTGTAGACGGGGTTTCGGGGAACCCTTCCCACTTGCCACAGCGGAAGATTGACCAGCCATCGAACCTGGACTGTTTGTTTTTCTTGAGCCGCCTCGATCCGATCGCGCAGTTCGACCATGTAGGCATGCACGATCTGTCCGGCGCTTCGCACGTCAAAGCCCGCGCCGGCCGTCTCCCGGCAACCTGCTGGCTTGTCCGAATCCGGGAGGAGCCGGAGCATCGGCCCGTCAACGTTGATCGCCGAGACGGGGATGCCGGCATCGGTCAGCCGTCTCACATTGCGCTCGAACTCGAACGCGGCGGCTGCACGGCCCAAAGCCTCTGGCGAAAGGCTGGCGTCACAGCGGGCGCCCGACAGGCCCACGCCCGCCTCATAGGTCACCTGCAGCCCCGTTCGCGCGACAATGGCGGCAAGTCCTCCCAGATCTGCATCGGTCAGATAGGTATCGTCCGGGCGGCGTTTTTCTCCCTTGGCGCCGATCCCCCGGAAGTCGGTGGTCATCAGGAAGGAGGCATTGAGCACGATCCCCTCCACCCCCGCGCGGTCGAGCTCCTGCCAGAGCGGCAGGTTCGCGGCGGCGAAGATCTCGCGGTTGTCGAGCGCCCGGGGGCCGGGGCCGTAGATCGCCTCGGGGGCCGCCTCCGCCCCCGCGCCGAGGGCGAGGGACAGAAGGGCTGTGAGCAGGGTCGTCCGGAGCAGGGTCATGGGAGCCTCCCGTGGCGGTTTGCCAGAGGATGCCGCATTTCCCGGGACGGGCAACCCCCGGCGCCGCGCTTGGGCGCCGGGCGGCGCTCCTCTGCCCGGGGCCGGCCGGGCGGCCTCAGAACAGGAAGTCGTCGCGGGTGAGCATCTCGGAGGAGATCCCCTCGAGCGTGATCCGGTTCGCGCCCACCTCGATCACGACATGGCCGTTCACCTCCGACAGATGGTTCGCCATCAGATCGCCGAAGCCGGTGATGGCCCCCACCCCGCGCAGGTCGATCCACTCGCCTTCCATGTCGGGCGAGAAGTCGCGGATCCGGTCCCGGCCGAAATTGCCGGCGAAGACGAACCGGTCCGCCCCGCCGCCGCCGATCAGGATGTCGTTGCCCGCCCCGCCCACCAGCACGTCGCGCTCCCACTGGCCGTCGAGCCGGTCGTTGCCCGCGCCGCCGAGCAGCAGGTCGTTGCCGGTGCCGCCGAAGAGCGCATCGGCCCCCTCCATGCCGCGCAGCACATCCGCCCCGCCCCGCCCCTCGAGCCGGTCGTTGCCGAGCCCGCCCGACAGCGTCTCGGCCAGACGGCTGCCCAGAAGCACATCGGCCCGCGCCGAGCCTATGACGATCTCGATCGATTTCACCACATAGGGGCCGAAGGGCTCGGGCCGGAAGTCGTAGCGCCCCGCGGCCAGATCCACCCGGAAGCCGAGCCGCAGGTTGGTGTAGCCGCTCAGGTCCAGCGTGTCGGTCCCCGCCCCGCCATAGACATCGTCGGCGAGATCCACGCCGCGGATGCGGAACGTGTCGTTGCCGGCCTGGCCGTAGCAGGCGTCATGGTAGAAGCCGCCGTCCAGAAGGTCGTCGCCATCGCCGCCATAGAGCCGGTCCACGCCGTCGCGGCCGTTGATCGTGTCGTTGCCGTCCCCGCCGACCAGCCGGTCGGCCCCGGGCCCGCCGTTCAGCAGGTCGTTGCCGGGGGTGCCGGCCGGGGTCTGGGCGAGCGCGCTCTGGGCCAGGGGAGCGGACAGCGGGGAGAGGCTGGGGAAAGGAGAGACTTCAGGCATTGTTTCCAAAATTCCTTCAATAGGGCGCGCCAAACGGGATTTTCTATGTCTGGTCTGAAATCGCGCGTCTTCCGGAAGAAATCCACGCCGTCCCAACCTTCTGGAAAGAAGGCCCGCCGTCAATCTGCTTGGAAGGACAGGGGCGCCGGGTCCCGGCACCCGCCGGGGCGGGCCGGAAACCTCAATACCAGCGGCCCATCGAGATCAGCTCGACCTGCGCGGCAAGGCGCGTGTTCGTGGCGCTGAAGACCGAGACGCCGACGCTGGTCGTCGTCCGCCCGGTCAGCCGCGGGCTGAGCGCCTGGGCTCCGTTCGAGACCACGCTCGAGACCGTGACGAGGCCCGTGGCGGTGGAGAAGGCGGCGGGAAAGGGGGCCACCACATCGGCGGAGGCCGAGGTGGTCACCTTCTGCCAGCAGCTCTGCGTCCCGTCCTGATGGCGGATGTAGCGGCCGTTGGCGTTGCCCGCGCTCTCGACGATCCCGCCCGCGACCCAGGGCGACCAGGCGCCCTCGCCGCGGGCGCGCGAGAAGAGGATGCCCGGCATGAGGCCCCCGCCCCCCGCCTCCACGAGAAAGAGCTGCACCTCGCCCGCCCCGCGGCTCTGGTGAAGGAGAAGGCCCGCCTGCACGCCCGCAGGGCCGCCGCTGCTGCCCTGCGCGCTGTCGTAGCCGTAAAAGCCCGGCGCGAGCGCGCCGTCCACCGCCCCGGCATTGCCGACGAGCGGCGCCGGCGCCCCCAGCCCGAAGGCCCCCACCGTCAAGAGCCGGCCCGGGGTCGCATCGGCGGCCGAGGCCTGCACCGCGCTTCCGGTGAGGCTGCCCGTCACCACCGCCCCCTGCGGCAGCGCCACCCGCCCGCTCGCCCGGTCGGCGCTGAGCGCGGTGCGGAAGGAAGTGCCGTCCGGGCTGACCTTCAGCGCGAAGTCGTCGCTGCCCGCAAGCCCGATTTCGGCCCGGCCCGACCAGTCGGACTGGAACAGGAGGCTCGCCGTCTCGGCCTCCGCGGCCTTGTTGACCTTGATCCGGTGGCTCGCACCCGCATGGGTGAAGAGCGTGGCGGGGCCCGCCACCGCGAGGCGGTTGGTGGCATCGGCCGAGGTGGCGATGCCCAGCGAGGGAAATTCCGGCAGAAGGCCGATCAGCGTGCGCCAGCCCTGGGCGGTGAAGACGAGCCCCGCTCCCTCGGCCAGCACGAAGGTCTGCCAGCCCGGCTGCGGGGCGAGGAAACGCCAGACCGCCGCCTCCGCGTCCCAGACCGCAAAGGCCTCCTCCCGCCCTGCCCAGGCCCCTTCGGCGCCCGGGCCCACCAGATGCCGCGCCCCCGCGGCCGGGGCGGCGGGCGGCGCGGAGCGGTCGCGGTCGAGCACGGCGGGCTGGACCAGCACATCGAGCCGCTGCAGCGCCTCGTTGTGGGTCACATGTTTCTGCGCCTGGGAAGGCAGGATGTAGGGAAGCGACAGGATCGGCGAGGCGTCGGACATGAAAAACCCCTTCGGCACAGGATCGGCCGCCGCAGGCTAGGCGGAGAGGGTGAACGGCCGGTGGCCGGAGCGTGCGCTGCCTCCTCCGCCGGGCGCGGGACACTTCCGCACGGCCCGCCTGCAGGGCGCATCCGGCTCGGGGGCCGCCGGACGCGCGGGATCTCCGCCGTCACGCCAGCCGCAGTCTGCCCGCCGGACGGTATCCGGTTCGGGGCCGCCGGCGTGGGGGCTCCTCGAGGATCGGCGGCAGGCGGGGCTCGACAGGTCGGGGCCGCCGGACGCGGGAGGTCTGCCCTGCCCTTCTCCGGCCTGCCGCGGCGACTCCGACGGGCGCTTCGGGCACCGCAACCGGGACGGGGACGGCGCGCCTCCTCCCCCGGAAAAGCCATTCCCTTTGAAAGCGGAGTCGAATTTCATTGTTTTCCGGCCCCACTGCCTGCCGAAAGGAACAGGCGCCCCCTGCCCCGGCTTGAAGAAGCCTCGTCGCCGTCCATAGTCGGAGGACCACCCTCGCCGCCCGCCCTCGCAGCCAGGTCCGGCAGGGCGCTCCCGCGCCCGATCCGGCCGCCCGCCCTGACCCAGCCAGAGGTTCACCGCGCTTCATGACGTCCGACCAGACCCCTGCCCGCCCAGCCCTTCTCGTCCTCGGAATGCACCGCTCCGGCACCTCGGCCCTTGCGGGCGTGCTCGGCCGGGCGGGCTTCGCGCTGCCGCAGGAGTTGATGCCTCCGACCGAGCACAATCCGCGGGGCTATTTCGAATCCACCCGGATCTTCCGGCTGAACGATGCGCTTCTGGCCGCGGCGGGCTCTTCCTGGGACGACTGGCGGGCCTTCGATGCGGACTGGCACCTCTCGCCCGCGGCCGAGCCGTTCCATGCCGAGGCGCAGGAGGCGCTCGCGGCGGAATTTCCCGGCACGGCGCCGATCGTGCTCAAGGATCCGCGGATCTGCCGGCTGCTGCCCTTCTGGACCCGCGCGCTGACCGAGGCGGGCTTCCGGCCGCTGGCCGTCTGCACCCACCGCCCCGCGCGCGAGGTGGGCGCCTCGCTCGCGCGCCGCAACGGCTGGCCCGAGGCGCGCGGCCTCCTGCTCTGGCTGCGCCATGTGCTCGATGCCGAGGCCCAGACCCGCGGCAGGCCCCGGGTCTTCGTCTCCTACGACGGGCTGCTCGCGGACTGGCGGGGAACGCTCGGGCGCATCGCGGAGGCCTTCGATCTGGCGCTCCCGCGCCCGCTCGACGAGGCCGCGCCCGAGATCGAGGCCTTCCTCTCGGCCGACCTGCGCCATGCGCCGGAGACGCCCGCGGCCGCGGCGGGCCTGTCCGACTGGATCGCCCGCCCCGAGGAGATCCTCGACCGGAAGGCCGCCGGAGAGGACCGCCCCGGAGACCGCGAGACGCTCGACCGGATCGCGGCCGAAGTCGCGGCCGCGGCCCCCCTGCTGGCAGACCTCTCCGGAGCGGTGGAGGAACAGGGCGCCCGGCTGGAGCGCGAGGCGGCCCTGCGCCACGAGGCCCAGACCATCCTGCAGCAGGAGAGGCAGCGGCTCGACGACCTGACGGCCGAGCTGCAGCTCCAGCTCCATCACAGGACCCTCCATGTCGCGGAACTGGAGCGTCATGCGGGGGAGCTGGCCCAGCAGCTCCGGCAGAAGACGCAGCACGCGGCCGAACTCGAGCGCCATGCGGAAGAGCTCGCCCAGCAGCTCCGGCAGCAGAGGTCGCACGCGGCCGAGCTCGAGCGCCATGCCGGAGAGCTCTCGGCCCTGACCCACGAGCTGCGCCAGCAGGTGCATCACAAGGGCCGGCATGTCCAGGAACTGGAAGCCCACTCGGGAGAGCTCGAAGCGCGGCTTCTCGCTCTCGAGGCCGAGCATGCGGCTCTTCTGGGCAGCACCTCCTGGAAGGTCACGCACCCCCTGCGCCGCATGTCGCTGGCCTTGCGTCGTCCGAAGACGTGAGGAGCCCTCCCGGCATGGCAGACCGCCTTTCTCCCGGAGGGCCTGCCCGCCTCAGAGAGGCTGCCTGACCGCACCGGCCCCCTTATTGCAACCTCTGCCGCGCCTGCTGTCACGCTCCTGCGGCTCCACGGATCCCCGCAGCCCGCGACCTCGGGCATCAGCCCCGGCGGGCGCGATAGATCCAGCGGCTGCACCGGATCCAGAACGAGGTGTTGAGCCCATCGCGATAGACACGATTCTCCTCGGGATCGCTTTCCGAGATGCGGAACTCCGGCTGCACCGCCTTCCGGCGTTCCGACAGACGGCCGTTACGCTCCTTCGCATATGCGAAGAGCTGCTGGAACTCCGGGTATGTCCACAGGCAGGACTTGGCCTCTTCGCCATATTCGATGCGAAAGGCACCTGTCGCACAGTCGATCACCCAAGGGGCCGCTTGGTCCGGTTCCGTGATGACACAGGCCGCAAAGGTCGGCAGCGCCAGCGGCGAAACGTTTGACAGCCCGTCATGGACAACCTGAAGCGAAGAGGCTGAGAGACCGCAGCCAAGCGTGTCCAGCATGGCACCCACGACCCCGTCCCGATGTCGGCGGCAGGCATCAAAATCGAGGAAAGTGATCTCTTCGGGCGCGAAGGCAGAAAGCAGATGATCGTAGAGCAGGTTGTAGTCGATCCACAGCCCATCCGTCATGTCGCGTTTGAGAACGGAATCGACCATGGTGGAGGGCTTGGGCGGTTGCCGCTCCTTGGAAGCCTGCAGATAGATCGACTGCATGAATTGCCATTGCTCACGCAACACGCAAACCACGGACACGCTTTCGAAATCCGAGAGCAGTTCGCGCACGGCCCGGAAGTCCACCTGAGCACCGGGCTTGCCGCGTGAGAACTCTTCGGAACTGAGAACCAGCGTGCCCGGAACATGAGCGTAGTCACGCGTGAGCTGTTTCAGCGTCGCGATACTGCCCTGAGGCAGGGCATACATGTCGGGCAGCTTGTTCCATTCCATCACGAGCCCATGGTGGCCCGCGACGCGGCTGAGGCGCGGATAGATCACCCCATGCTGCCGCAGAAGGTCCGCATTATGCGCGAACATGTCCTGGATCGTGGTGGTTGCCGTCTTGTGCGTTCCGATGTGCAGAACGACTCTTGCCATTCAGTGTGACCTCATGCCGTGCGCGGGCGGCTCCGCAAGATGGGTGGCGGGCTCCGCCGCTCCCAGATGCTGCCGCATCACCTGGAGATTGAGATCGCCGAAGGTCAGGCTCGGCTCGAGGACGGCCTTCTCGGCCCATTCGTTCCAGGCATTGACGAAAAGCTCGCGGCGATAGGAGGCGGGCACGCGGCGCTCGAGCGCGCCCGCGAGCCAGACGTTGAAGGTGGCGGGATTGGCGCCGTAGGCCACATGGCCCGCCGCCCCGCGCCGGGCCGTATTGTCCCAGCCCGGCATGACGCCTGCGATCGTGGCCTTGGGCAGGGTGCGGACATAGGTCTCCGACAGGGCCCGGCGCGCGACGGCGGCGTAATCGTAGATCAGCCCCGAGAAGGCGGGGTTCATCGCGGCGGGCATCCGGTTGCCGTCGGGACCGCCGAAGAGATAGTCCGGCCCCTTCACCAGCCCGTGCGGCGGCATCTCGACCCAGAAGTCGAAGAGCCCCTCGGGCACCGGATGGGCGCCCTCGACATGGAACCGCACCGCGCCGAGCTCGACCTCGCCGATCCCCGCCCGCCGCCAGCCCTCGCGCAGCCGCGCCACGCTGGCCTGCGGATCGGGCATGTCCTCGGGACGGTAGATTACGAAGCGCGGACGGCGGCCGTCGGGGCGGGCGTAGCGCGGATCGCGCAGATAGGGGGCGGTGTCGGCGGCGAGCTTCTCCTCGAAGCCCGCGCCATAGGTCTGTTCGAGGAGCACGGTGCCCGACAGCCCGTCCCAGTTGCGCCGCCAGCTCTCGTTGGCCCAGCAGAGATAGAAGGGGAAGTCGATCTCGGGCCGCGCCATCAGCCGGTCGATCGGCGCCTCGAGGATGCGGCGGCCGTCGAACCAGTAGTGATAGACGCAGAAGGCGTCGATCCCGGCCTCGCGGGCCATCGCCGCCTGCTCGCCCATCACCTCGGTGGCGCGCAGGTCGTAAAAGCCCAGATCGGCGGGCAGCATCGGCTGGAGATGGCCCTCGAACATCGAGGGCGCCTTCACCACCGAGCGCCATTCGGTGAAGCCCTTGCCCCACCAGGCGTCGTTCTCGGGCACGGGGTGGAACTGGGGCAGGTAGAAGGCGCTGACGAAGGCGGGCTTCGCGGGCGCCGCCGCCGCGGCCGGGCGGAGCTCGCTCGTCTGCAGGACCTTCTGGCCCGCCCGCGCGGTCAGATAGCCCAGCACCCGCTCGATCGCATGGGCGAGGGTGCCGTCGACCTGACCCTCCTCGAGATCGAAATCCTCGAGCCGGAGCTGCAGGCTGCGCAGAAGCCCCAGCACCAGCGGCTTCACCCAGTAGATCGAGCCCGCCGGGAAGGAGAGCGCCTCGCGGTCGAGCGGGATCTCGATGCGCTGAAGCAGATGGCGCGTGGCCTCGACGTTCGAGCCCCACCATTGGGTGCCGGTGTAATGCTGGCCGTCGGCCACCCAGAAGCCCGCCTCGGGCGCCTCGACGAAGGCCTCGAGCTTCTCCTCGAGCCCGGTCTCGGGCAGGATCCCCTCGATCAGATGCTTCCGCCAGAGATCGCCGTCCTGCCGGTGGGGCGATTTCTTCGTGTGGAACTTGCAGACCGCCCGGTAGCCGTCGAAGGCGCCCGCATTGAGCAGGGTGACGAAGGGCAGGATGTCGCGACCGCGGTTCGGCATCGGGGTCACGAAGGCGCCGGGGAAGTCGGCGCGGATCTCCTCGGCCAGCGCGTCGGTCTCCTCGCCGCGATAGGTCAGCGTGACATAGAGGTCGAACGGGATGCGGAGCCGCCGCAGACGGGCGGCGAACTCGGGCCAGAGATCGGGATAATAGACATGCACCGCCACCGCATAGGGCGCGGTCTGGCGCCCGTGCTCGAAACGGACCTGCGGCATGCCGCGGGCGGGCAGCGCCACGACCTCGGGCAGCTCCTTGGTCAGGCGCTGCTCGGCATGGCCCACGCGGACATAATGCAGGAAGGGCGGCACGCCGGCCTCCGCCACGTCGGGGTGATAGCGCAGATAGGCCTGGGGCGAGAAGTCCGGGTTCGGCCGGTAGCCCAGCCGCTCGCCATAGGCGATGTAGTGTTTCTCGGGATATTTCAGGTAGATCGGGTTCAACCCGGGGTAGGCCCCCCGATAATAGGTCCGGTCGAAAAGCCCGCTTTTCCGGATGGCGCGGAGATAGCGCCGCTCCTCGCCCGTCAGGACCAGAATCCGGGCAAACCGGCGCAGACGGTGAAATTTCAGCATGTCCGTCTCCAAATGAATGGCCGATACCTAACAACTACCTGAGGTAGACGCAAAGGGACGCGGTCAGGCACCTTCATTCAGAAGCATCCGGTGATGACGGTTCAGCAACAGCATGCCGAAGAAGAGACAGACAAGGCTTACGGAATAGGCATAGAGCGGGTCGACCAGCCGGGCGTCGTAGGTCGCGAAGAAGCCCTGACGCATCTTCGCGATCACATGGGTGAGCGGATTGTAGGACAGAAGCGTGCGGAAGGGCTCGGGCACGGTCTCCATCAGGAAGAAGATCCCCGACAGCAGGAACATCGGCCGGTTGAGGATGGCCCAGACCCGTTCCCAGACCGGCGCCACGCTGAAGAGATAGCAGTTGAGCGTGCCCACGCCCATCGCCAGCGCCGCCGCCATGCTGAAGGCCTCGAGGATCGCGGGCAGATCGAGGCTCACGTTCAGATCGTAGAAGGCGATGATGCCCACCATCACGATCACGAAGACCACGAGGTTCGTCAGCGTGTTGAGCAGGAACCGGCTCAGGATCGCATCGAAGAAGCTCACCGCCGGATAGGCGAGAAGCGGGCGCGAGAAGCGGATCGCCTGGCCGATCTTCGCGGTGAGCGCGGTGTAATACATGAAGGGCAGATAGCCCGTGGCATAGAAGAGCGGGAAGTTGTTGCCCAAGGGCGGCGAGCGCATCAGGAAGGAGAAGACCACCGTCAGCAGCGTCAGCGCCGCCACCGGCTCGGCCACCGCCCAGAGATAGCCGCCCGGAGAGCGGCCGTAGCTCGTGGCCATCTCGCGCAGCATGAGCGAGAGGACCGACCGGCCCCAGAGGAAGCGCCGCCCTGCAAGAAGACCCGAGAGCCCCGTCATTCCGCCTGCCCCAGTCGCCTGTCCCCGTCCGTCTCCGGCCCCGCCACCGGAGGGGGCGGCGGCCGGAGCGGCCATAACATCACTTGCAACCAGCGGTGTAAAGCTGGCATACCTTGGGCGATCAGCCCCGAGCCCGCGGACCCGCCATAGTGAACGCTTCCAAGCCGTCGGCCCCGCAAGCGCCTCTTGCCGACCCGCGATCTTCCCCGAATTCCGAGCCCGCGGAGCCTCCGCGCGGGGCCGGATCCGCGGCCCCCGGCCCGGTCGCCCGCCCCCGTCTGGGCGGCGCGGGCCCGGCCGGCGCCCGCGTCCGCGATCCCGC
>NC_009008.1 GCF_000012905.2 Cereibacter sphaeroides 2.4.1
AGGGGCCTGCCCGACGGGCGGGCCTTTCGGGGCGCAGGACGGCTGTCCGGGGTCTCCCCGGCCGCCTGCCTTGGGAGAGCTGCCGGATCCCCTTTTTTCCAGTCCCCTTACGGAGGTTTCCTCATGTGCCCCGCTTCGCGCCGTTCCCGGCCTGCCATCGACATGACCCTGATCGAGCGCCTGGACACGCTGGCCGGCGCCGCCATCGCGCGGCTGCCCGATGTGGCCTATCCGCTGATCACCAAGCTGACATCCGCCCGCCTGCTGGCCCCCGCCCGCCTGCCGTCCGACGTCGTCACCATCGGCAGCGAGGTGCTCTATCACGACGATCAGGGCGCGCGGGACCGGCGCGTGACCCTGTCCTGGCCCGAAGATGCCGACATCAGCCGCCGATCCGTGTCGATCCTGACCCCGGTGGGCGTGGCGCTGCTGGGCCTGTCGGCGGGCGACCGGTTCCAGTGGCAGACGCGGGCCGGAGAGCGGCGCAGCCTCACCGTGCTGCAGGTCGGGTCGGAGCCGCGGCCCGGGACGACCCCGGCCGCGCCGCGGCCCGGGCTGTCCTGAGCGCCGGGACGGGAGCCTACCATGTCGCATCGGAAGATCCCCCGCTACTGTGCCGGATGCGGCGCGGCCATTCCCCGGGCCGCCGCCGGACGCTGTCCCTTCTGCCGGGTCGAGTTCGCCCCGGCCGGGGGCGGCGCCCGGCCCCCCTCGCCGGGGGGGGCCGGCGATCCCTATCGGCCGCCCTGCCGGACGCGGCGGGGCCGCGCCGCCTCTGCCCGCGGGGCGGCCATGATCCGGCTGCGCCCGCTGATCGCGCCCGCGCTGCTGTTGCTCGGCATCGCCGGCATCACCTTCGCGCAGGCCGAGGCGGGCCGGCGCTTCGGCATCGCGCCGCTCGGCCGGAATGGCCGGAACGCCCTGCAGATGGCGGCCTATCTCGGCCTCGCCTGGCTTCTCAGCCGGACCTTCGGCCAGCTGCTGGCCCGCCTGCGGCCGCAGAGCCGCCCGCTGCCGAAGCTGCTCGGCGATCTGGTCTCGGCCCTTCTGTTCCTGACGGCGATCGTCTCGGGGATCCTGCTCATCCTAGGCCACGGTGCCGGCAGCGCGCTGGCGGGGTCGGGGGTGGTGCTGGCCCTGTTCGGCTTCGCGATCCGCAATGTGGTGGCCGATACGCTCTCGGGGATCGCCTTGGGCCTCGAGGCGCCGTTCCGCATCGGCGACTGGGTCGATATCGAGGGGCTGGGCCGCGGCCGGGTGGTCGAGATCGGCTGGCGCACCACGCGGCTTCTGACGCGCGACTCGACCTATGTGATCCTGCCCAACAGCCAGGTCTCGCGGCAACGCATCGTCAACTACAGCGCGCCCCGGTCCGAGTTCCGGGCGCAGATGGAGATCAAGCTGGGACATGCCACCCCGGCAGCCGAAGGGGCGGACCTCCTGCATAAGGCGCTGCGGGAGGCGCCGCTGATCCGCCAGTCGCCCGCGCCCGACGTGCGCATCCAGGCCATCGAGCCCGATGGGGTGCGGTATGCGCTGCGCTACTGGCTGGGCCGGTTCGATCACGAATGGGAGTGCCGCGATGCGATCTGGCGCGAGGTGGATGCGGCACTCCGCCGGGCCGGGATCCCGCTGGCGCAGCCCCCCGTCGCCCTGCTCTGCGCCCGTGAGGGAGGCGCGACACCGGGGGCAGGGATGCCGGCCGGCGTCCCCGTCGCCCTGCGCTGACGCCCGGGCAGACGGGCCCGTCGGGGGGCGGCGGCAAGACATGCGACCGGACCTCCTTGGCTCCTGCCTCCTCGAGCGCGGCCTGCACCGCCTCGAGCGTCTACAGGACCCGCGCGTGCCGGTCGCCCCGGGCACCGATCCAGGTGGCCCCGCGCGAGGTCTCGCGCCGGACGGCTTGGCATGGGCCCGCACATCGGCTAGGTCCGTCCCACTCGTCAGGACCCGGGTGCGATCCCCGGGTGGCTCCTCCGGCCGCCGATCCGCCGGACAACCCACCAGCACCAGCAGGAACATCCGCCGGCGCGCAGGTCCGGGCCGGCGGGGAACGGGACATTCATGATTTCATTCGCCACCTATCGCCAGCAATGGCTGGGCCATGTGCGGGGCGACCTGCTCTCGGGGCTCGTCGTGGCGCTGGCCCTCATTCCCGAGGCCATCGCCTTCTCGATCATCGCGGGCGTCGATCCGAAGGTCGGGCTCTATGCCTCCTTCTCGATCGCCGTCGTCACCGCCATCGCGGGCGGACGGCCCGGGATGATCTCGGCCGCCACCGCGGCGACCGCCGTGCTGATGGTGACCCTCGTGCGCGACCACGGGCTCCAGTATCTGCTGGCCGCCACCGTGCTTGCGGGGCTGATCCAGATCGCGCTCGGGCTCCTGAAGCTCGGCTTCGTCATGCGCTATGTCTCGCGCTCGGTGATGACGGGCTTCGTCAATGCGCTGGCGATCCTGATCTTCCTTGCGCAATTGCCCGAGCTCGACCCGCGGGCCGTGCCGCCGCTGACCTATCTCCTCGTGGCGGCAGGCCTGGCCATCATCTATCTCTTCCCGCGCCTCACCCGCGCCGTGCCCTCGCCGCTCGTCACCATCATCGTGCTGACGGCGCTGACGCTCGGCCTCGGGCTCGACGTGCGGACGGTGGGCGACATGGGCGCGCTGCCCGACACGCTGCCCGTCTTCCTGATCCCGGACATTCCCCTGACCTTCGAGACGCTGCGGATCATCCTGCCCCCGGCCACAGCCGTGGCGGTGGTGGGGCTTCTGGAAAGCCTGATGACGCAGACCCTCGTCGACGAGCTGACCGACACCCGCTCGAGCCGCAATCAGGAATGTATCGGGCAGGGGCTGGCCAACGCCGCCACCGGCTTCATCGGCGGCATGGCGGGCTGCGCCATGATCGGCCAGTCGATGATCAACGTGAAGTCGGGCGGGCGCGGGCGGCTGTCCTGCTTCGTGGCGGGCGTGTTCCTGCTGATCCTCGTCGTGGGGCTCGGCGATGTCGTCAGCCGGATCCCGATGGCCGCGCTCGTCGCCATCATGATCATGGTCTCGATCGGCACCTTCTCCTGGTCGTCCCTCAAGGCGCTGCGCACCCATCCCCGGTCCTCCTCCGTGGTGATGCTGGCGACGGTGGCGACCGTGGTCTGGACCCACAATCTGGCCTTGGGCGTCCTCGTGGGCGTGCTGCTCTCGGGGATCTTCTTCGCCGCCAAGATTGCGCAGCTCTTCGCGGTCAGCTCCGAACTCTCGGCCTGCGGGCGCGCGCGGACCTACCGGGTCGAGGGCCAGCTCTTCTACGGCTCGGTCGAGGATTTCATGGCCGCCTTCGACTTCCGCGAGCCGCTCGAGCGCGTCACCATCGACGTGAGCCGCGCCCATATCTGGGACATCTCTTCGGTGCAGGCGCTGGACATGGCGGTGCTGAAGTTCCGCCGCGAGGGGGCCGAGGTGCGGATCGTGGGCATGAACGAGGCCTCCGAGACTCTCGTCGACCGGCTGGCCCTGCACGACAGGCCGGGGGCCCTGGACCGGCTCACGGCCCATTGAGAGGGAGGACGACATGACCGACAGGATCATGGCACTGGTGGACGGCTCGGGCTTCTCGCGCAGCGTCTGCCTTCATGCGGCCTGGCTCGCGCAGAGGCTGGAGCTTCCGGTGGACCTGCTGCATGTGCTGGGCCGCCGCGAGGCCGCCGATCGGGGCGATCTGTCGGGCGCGCTGCAGCTCGGCGCCCGCACCGCCCTGCTCGAGGAACTGGCCGCGCTCGATGCCGAGCGGGCGCGGCTCGCGCAGGCGCAGGGGCGGGCGATCCTCGAGGATGCGCAGGCGATCCTGGCCGCCGAGAGCGTGGAGACCACGCCCCATCTGCGGCAGGGAGACCTGATCGACACGGTGGCCGGGTTCGAGCGCTCGGGGCGGGCGCTGGTGGTTGGCAAGCGCGGCAGGGCCGCGGGCTTCGCCAGCGCCCATCTCGGCTCCAATCTCGAGCGCCTCCTGCGCGCCTCGAAGCTGCCGGTCCTCATCGTGCCCGCGGACTGCCGGCCGGTGCGCAAGGTGCTGGTGGCCCATGACGGCGGCAGAAGCGCCCGCGGGGCGATCGAGCGGATGGCGGCAAGCCCGGTCTTCCGCGGCCTTGCGATCACGCTGGCCTGCGCGGGCGGCGAGGAGGCCCGCGCGACGCTCGAGCGCGCCCGCGGCACGCTGCTGGCCGCGGGGCTGGCGGCCGAGACCTGCCTCCTGTCCGGCGCGCCCGAGGTGGCGCTCGAGCGGAAGATCGAGGCCGAGGGCTTCGACCTTCTGGTGATGGGCGCCTATGGCCACAGCCGCATCCGCACCCTGATCATCGGCTCGACCACCACCGCCCTGATCCGCGCCTGCACGGTCCCGATGCTCGTCTACCGCTGACCGGGGCGCGACAGGGCGGCCTGCCGTTTCTCGGCGGGCCGCCGGTCAGGCGCTCCCGGCCTTTCAAGCCATCGACCCGAAGAGGCTCCTATCCCGGAAAGAGGCGGGCCCGCCGGCCTACCCGGCCATCAGTCTGGACAGGCTCGGCCACTGGAACACCAGCACGCCGCCCATCACCGTCGCGGCCCCCAGCACCCGCCACAGATCCAGTGGCTTCCCCGCCAGCCCCATCAGTCCGAACCTGTCGATCAGGAGCGAGGTGAGGAGCTGCCCCGCGACAACCGCGATCATGAAGCCCGCGGCACCCATCGTCGGCATCAGGAGGATCGCGCCGGTGACGTAGACTATCCCCACCAGCCCGCCGATCCAGATCCAGGATGGCTGCGCCAGGGCCATGCCCAGATCCGGCACGGGCACCCGCATGGCCAGCAGCACCGGCAGGATGCAGATCAGGCTGACCAGCAATGAGGCAACCGCAGCCCAGAGGGGATGCCCCAGCGCACGGCCGAGCGCGGCATTGGCGCCGCCCTGAAGCGGCACGAGCGCACCCGAGACGAGCGCGAGGCAGGACAGGACAAGCAGGGGCATTCCGATCTCCTTTTCTCTGCCGCCGGTATAGGCCCCGCATCGGATGAATTTGAAATTCGACCTTGCTTCCCTATCATGCAGCATATGAATAATCTTCGTGCGGTCGATCTGAACCTTCTTGTCGTGCTGGATGCCCTTCTGGCGGAGCGCCATCTGTCGCGGGCGGCGGCTCGGCTGAACATGAGCCAGCCTGCGGTCAGCCATGCGCTCGCCCGGCTGCGGCATCTGCTGGGCGATCCGCTGTTCCGGCGCGAGGGCGGTCGGATGGTGCCCACGCTGCGCGCGCAGGCGCTGGCCCCGCCGCTGGCCGAGGCTCTTGCGCAGATCCGCAGCGTGCTCGGGCCCGATGCGTTTGACCCGGCCGCGCCGCATGTGTTTCGCCTGACCATGTCGGATTACGGCGCGGGGCTGGTGTTGCCGGGCCTGATGCGGCAGCTGCGCCGGATCGCACCGGAGATCCGGCTGGTGGTCACCCAGAAGAGCCGGGAGGCGATGATCGAGGCCGTGAGCGAAGGCGAGGCCGATCTTGCGCTCGGCGTCTTTCCCGGGCTGCCGCCGCAGCTCGAGGCGGAGCTCTTGCTGACCGACCGCTATATATGCCTGCTGGACCCGGCCCATCAGCCCGTCCGGTCCGGCGGCCTGACTGCGGAAGCCTTCTGGTCGGCTCCGCATGCCCATGTGGCGGTGCAGGGTGACTTCACCACGGAAATCGATCTGCATCTGAAGGATCGGGGCGGTCCCCGGCGCCTTGCGCTGATCCTGCCGCACTGGAGCATCGCACCCAAGGTCATCGCCGGCACGGATCTGATCCTGACCGTTGCCAGCCGTGCCGTGCCCGCAGCGCCGGAGCCGCTGATTGTCACGGCGCCCCCCGTTCCGTTGCCTCCGATCCCGTTCAGCGCGATCCACGCCAGACGCCGCAAGGCCGATCCGGCGCTCAGATGGCTGATCGCCCGGCTGCGGGAGGTCGTTGGCGAAGAGGCGGGAACCGCCGTGGCATGAGCCGCGAAGAAGGCCCCGAACTCACGCCGAAGACGAGCTCGGCCGCGATCAGCGTCCGCCAGGCGAAGGCCCAGCCGATCTTGAGGCCGGTCAGGATGCTCGGGAAGGCCGCCGGGATCAGGATCTTGGTGATGAAGCCCCAGCCCTTCAGCCCGTAGTTATGTCGTCCTGCCGCCCCCGCGCCACGAGGGCCGGATAAGCGCGGGCTCGCCCTTCGCGCAGCTCCAGAAGGCGGGAATGCCGACTGCCATCATGGCCGACATTCAGCGCCAGAGAAACGAGGATGCCCGGGAAGCCGTGCTCCATGCCATCCGCGGCGAGGTGGCGCGGGCGTGGCTCGGATTGCACAGCTCCGTGCGCGAGCGGACCGGGATTGTGGTTCTGACCAACCGCGTCCGGGGGAAGTGAATGCCGCGATCCGCGACGAGCTGAAGGGGGAACATCGGCTCGGCGCTCAGGATGTAACGGTCGCCAGTCTCACGCCGCTCTCGCTCACCCGCGCCGAAGCGCGCGAGGCGGCCAGCTACAAGGCTGGTGATGTGGTGATCTCGGTGCGCAGCGTAGAGGGGTTGGAGCGGGACAAACTCTACCGGGTTACATCCACCCTGGTCAACCTCGTCTCAAGGAGAGCTGCAGCCCGATCAGCAAGGCCTGCACTCTCTGTTCGCCCGCGCGAGGACAGTCAACTGAGCGGGCGGAGATTGGGCGTCCTATCGGACCATGCACGGCTGCGACATAACCGGCTCGGCGAGAAGGGCGGGGCGCCCGCGGCGCCGGGACGAGAGGGTATCATGGCTCCGGTCACCTCCGCTTGCGGACGGAACTAGAGCCGTGGACCGGCAACGCCGGGGTCACGCCCAGATCCCTCGAGGCCAATACCGCGCGGGTTCTCTCCGGGCAATCCGGCGAGGTAAGCCGCGACCTGCGACCGCGACCGCGATATATCGGCGAGCCTGCGATCGAGCTTTGCCAGTTCATCCGTGAGGCGGGCGCGCAGCCGCTCGCAAGGATGGAACGTCGGCTCGGGGCTGATGATGCAGGGCAGCAGGTCGCGCATTGCCTCGACCGTGAGCCCGGCCTCGGCCAGCTGTCGGATCATGCAAGCCTGCTCCAGATCGGCCGGGCCATAGTCGCGGTAGCCGCTTCCCGTCCGATGCGGACGCAGAAGCCCTTCCGCCTCGTAGAAGCGTAGCATTCGGACGCTGATGCCACTGCGGTCGGATACATCGCCGATCTTCACCACGCTCTCCTTCTTGGGACTTGACCCTGACAACGGTGTCAGAGTGCAAAAGGAGTGCCGACACATCAAGTCGGAGAAGAAGCAATGTCGAAGATCGAACATGTCCATCACAAGGGCGCGCGTGTGGGCTATCGTGACGACGGGGAAGGCAAGCCGCTCATCCTCGTCCACGGGACCGGGGGAGACGGCGAGGCCAACTTTGATGGCCTTCTGCCGCATCTGTCGCGGCGGCGCGTGCTGCGGCCAGACTATGCCGGATCCGGACTCACAGTGGATGCCGCCGAAGTGCTGACGGTCGATCATCTGGTGCATCAGGTCATCGCCACCGTGGACCATGCGGGGATCGACAGTTTCGATCTGGCAGGCTTTTCTCTCGGCTCTGCCGTCGCGGTCCGGCTCGCCGCCCTGCATCCCGGGAGGGTCGACAGGCTCGTGCTGATTGGAGGGTTCATTCACGCGGCCGACCCGCGCTCACGTCTGCAGTTCAAGCTCTGGGCGGACCTCGCCCGGAAAGATCCTGCCACCCTTGCGCGGCTCATGATGCTGACCGGTTTCAGCTACGCCTTCCTGTCGGCGATCACCGACTTGGATTCGGTGATCGCCGGCATGGTATCGGGCGGCAACTGGGAGGGAGTTGCGCGACAGGCGGAGCTGGATCTGCGAGTTGATGTCTCTCGTGAGCTCGGCCGTGTCAAAGCTCCAACCCTCGTGATCGGCAACCGGTGCGATCAGATGGTGGATCCGGCGGCTTCGATCGCGCTCGCTGCGGGCATAGCGGATGCCACCCTCGCTTGGCTTGAGGGGCCGCATCTTGCGTTGATGGAACGACCGGACGTCGCGGCGGACCTTTTGATGCGTCATCTGGCTGACTGAGCTCACCGCCTCGAGGGGCGCTGCAGCCCGATGGGCGAGGGCCGCGCTCTCAGCTCACGCGCGGGAGGATCGTCACCCGAAAGCCCGACACATCGGCCGACCTCCGATAGCGGGGTGCGGGCGTTTTCCTGAAGCGCTTCGAGGATTGCGCTGTCAAGGCGGTCGAGCTCACTGGTCGGCATGTTCCACCACGGATTCCGTTAACTCATCGGAAGTGTGCCAAAAACGCCGATGAATTGCCATTCCCGGCATGCGTTCGGCAAGGGACACTCTAGAAAGGACATCAGGAGATTAGCATGGGGCGTCGTTTCGTTATGGTGCCGGGCATCGGGGGATCCGGCCCTGAGCATTGGCAGAGCCATTGGGAAAGTCTCTATCCGAACACCCTCCGGATAGAGCCGAATTCCTGGGATGAGCCCGACCTTGCGGACTGGTTCGCCGCCCTGGACCGGGCGGTCGCCGCAGCACCTTATCCGCCGGTGCTGGTATGCCATTCGCTCGGGTGCCTGCTCTTTGCCCACTGGCGTGCGGCGTCGTCCCGTGCCATCGCCGCGGCATTTCTTGTTGCCGTGCCGGACCCGAGCGGGCCGGCTTTCCCGGCGCAGGCAAAGGCATTCGGAGCGCTACCTGCAACGGGGTTTGGTGAGCGGCCGGTGTTGGCCGTCGCAAGTGAGAACGATCCCTATGATCCGGAGGCGAGTGCGATAGCCTGGGCTGTCAGACAAGGCGCCTGGCCGCGTCGTCTCGGCCCAAGGGGCCATTTGAACGAGGCGTCGAACATCGGCGCCTGGCCCGAAGGCCAAGAGCTTCTGGCAGATTTCCTGGACAAGATCGGAGAGTAGCCATGGACGTTGCAACTGCATTGCTGAGCTTTTCCATTGCAGCGGCTTTGCTGACGATCACACCGGGGCTCGATACAGCCCTCGTTCTGCGGACGGCGGCGGTCGAGGGGCCGCGCCGGGCGATGCTGGCGGGGGCAGGGGTGGTGACCGGGGTGCTGGCATGGGGATTGATTGCGGCTTTGGGGCTCGGTGCTGTGCTGGCCGTGTCGGAACTGGCTTACCGTTGTCTTCAGCTTGCCGGCGCGGCCTACCTGATCTGGCTGGGTATCGGGATGTTGCGGGGAGCGTTGCGTGCGCGAGAGCCGGGCCTGCCCAAGGTCATGGCGCCTTCCGCACCAAATTGGTTCCTGCGCGGGGTAATGACCAACCTTCTTAACCCCAAGGTCGGTGTCTTCTATATCAGCTTCCTGCCGCAGTTTCTGCCCGTGGGCGTTTCGGTGGTGCCGTTCAGCGTCCTGCTCGCGGGGATACACGCGTCGATGGGGCTGATCTTTTTTGCAGCGCTGACTGCCGCGACAGTGCCGTTTCAGAATGCCCTGAACGGCCCTCGCCTGCCTCGGCTCCTCGACGGGGTCACCGGCAGTGTCTTGATCGGGTTCGCCCTGCGACTGCTGACGGAGCGGCGCGTGGGATGACCTCAGCTCTCGATCCGACGCTGCAACTGACCGGGCGTGATCCCATGGGCGGCCTGAAAGGCGGCCACGAAGCCGCTCGCTGTGGCGTAGCCGGCAGCATGGGCTGCATGTTGCACGCTCTTGCCGGCCATCAACGGGGCAATTGCGCGTGCCAACCGCAGGTCTCGCATCCAGGTGGTCCAGCTCTGCCCGGTGTCGCGACGGGCGAGCCGTTGCAGGCTGCGCCGCGACAGCGCCAGTGCCGCGGCCCAGTGGTCGAGCGAATGGTCGGCCCCATCGAGATGTGCCAGAGCGATACGACGCAGGCGCGGGTCGGTTGGTAGCGGCAGCGTGGGCGCGGGGGCGGGGCGCGCAAGCCGGTCCCACAGCACGGCCGTCAGCCGGGCGAAGGCGGGCTCTTGCCGGTCGGCGCGGCTGGACCCTGCGAGAGTGCGGAGAAGTTCGGCCTCCAGCGCTTCGAGAGGGAAAGGTGTGGGGGCCTTGGGCAGTGGCGCCGCGGCGGGTCGGGTGTAGAGGCTGACCGATTTCCGCGCGCCCTCGGCCCGGATGCGGTGGCGGTGCGTCGGTGGAAGCCAGATCGCCATGCCGGGAGAGAGAAGATGCAGCCGGCCTCCTGTCTCGACCGTCACCGGCCGGTCCGGGCACCAGGCGAGCTGCCCGCGCCAGTGCGCATGCGCCTCGGGCATTGTGCCGGGTGTGAAGCTCGTGATCCTGCCGATCACCGGGCTTCCATCCTCGGCAAATCCTCCGATCTCATCGCGCTGCATGCTGGCACCTCCGGGGTATCATCTGGCACCGGGGCAACACATTTTTCCAGCGCTTCCGTCACGATCGCGCGGAGGCGGAGCGGAGGACCGTATGGATATGGCGACAATCGCGCTGCTCGCGGGCGCAGGGCTGCTCGGCGGGCTGTGCAATGCGATCGCGGGCGGCGGCACGTTTTTTACCTTCCCGGCGCTGCTGGCCGTGGGGCTGCCGCCGGTGACGGCGGGCGCAACCAGCGCAGTGGCGATCTGGCCCGGCCATGCGGCCAGCCTGATCGGCGAAGGCGCGGTGCTGCGTCAGGACCTGATCGCGCGGCCCGGGCGCGTCACGGTGTTTGCGCTGGCCTCGGCGGCGGGGGCCGGGCTGTTGCTGCTGTCGGGAGATGCACTGTTCCGGCAGTTGGTCCCCTGGCTGCTGCTTTTCGCGACGCTGCTGTTTGCGGCAGGGCCCATGCTCAACCGCTGGCTTGCCCGCTGCGGGGTGTCGATCGGGCCAGTCAGCGCCGCGTGCGCCGAGGGGGGCGTGGCCCTTTATGGTGGCTACTTTGGGGCAGGGCTGGGGGTGCTGCTGCTGGCGCTGCTGACCGTGACGGGAGACGACGATCTGAAGCGGCTGAACGTGGTCAAGAATGCTCTGGCGACACTTGCGACCAGTATCGCCGTCCTGATCTTCGCCTTTGGCGGCGCGGTCGTCTGGGGGCCGGCTGCCCTGGTCTTCCTGGGGGCGACGGCAGGTGGTGTCATCGGTGGCCGGCTGGCGCGCCGGGTGAACCCGCAAACCCTGCGCGCCGCGATCGTCTGCCTCGGCCTGTTGCTGGTCTGGCACTACGCGTGAGCCCGGGTCGAGGCGCGGAACGCCTCGCGCAGGGCCGTGGTAATCCGCCCCACGGGCCATGTGCTGTGCTTGCCGGGGCGGTCGAGCGACCACGGGACGAAGCTCGACCGACGTGCCCGTGACGAAGACCTCGTCCGCTGCATCCAGATCGTCGAGGCTGACGGTTCCTTCATGAACCGACAGGCCGAGGCCACGCGCAAGGTCGAAGACATGGCGCTTGGTCAGGCTGTCGAGAAAGCATGTAGGAAGGGGAGACAGAAGCCTGCCATTCCGGACAAGGACGATGTTCGTCACCGTGGTTTCGGCGACATGGCCTGCCATATCCAGCATGAGGGCATCGTCATGTCCGCTACGGGCAGCTGCGGCCCGCGACAAGGTTCCGGTCATGTAGAGCCCCGAGCATTTCGACGCCGTCGGCGCCGTATCGGGCGCGGGGCGCCGCCAATCCGACAGAACCAGGCGCAATCCGCCGGTCCCGTCCCCAAGGGCGGTCTCCACCGGCCAGTCCCAGGCCGCGATGGCGGTATGGATCCGGCACCCCTGTGCGGAAACGGTGACGCTTTCACTGCCGCGCCAGGCGATCGCCCGAACATAGGCGTCCTTCAGTCCGCCAGCCCAAAGCACGGCCTCGGCGGCGGCCTGAAGATCATCGACCAGCCATGGCAGCGTGTAGCCGAGAAGTTCGGTCGAGCGCTGCAGGCATCGGAAATGCTCCTTGCCCAGAAACAGACGACCGTCATAGGCGCGGATAATCGCGTTTCAGCGGCGTCGACGACAATCCGCGTGCCCCCGTTACCTTATAAGCGGTGCCCAGCATATAGGGTCGCCAGAGCACGGTCCGACCCATGTCTGCCGCGATGGCCTCGATCCGCTGCGCCGCGAAGAAGGCGTAGCCGGACGAGAAGCCGAACCAGAACTCGAGGGAACTAATAGCTCTTCGCCGTCCCAGTAATCGACCGCATCCGCGTTTCGGAAGGAACTGGCAACCCGGCGCTTTGCCTTGTCACCTCCGTGCGCAGCGCCCGCGAAGACTGTCAGCTTGCCGCTGTCGGGATGCCTGGCATGGGTTTCAAGGTCAGTTCGGGAAAGTCTTGCCATTCTTCGGGTCTCCTTCTCCGTCCGCGTTAGCGGTCGGGGCTGACTGTCATGCGGCAGCATGGCTGCTCGCAATTGAGGAATCTTCCGGAGGTCCTGAGGATTTCGCGGCGACGAACACAGAGAGGAATTCTCAATATCCGCTGAGGGATCCGAAATTCATGGCTCTGGTCACGAGGCGCATTCTCTGGGGGAACACACCGGAGGTGACCATGAACCCGCGATGCACGGCAAATCCAGCGCAAGAGCACGACAAAGATAGTCTTGCATCAGGCCCGGCTCTGCCGCCGCGCCGCTTTCGGGCCTTTCACCGCTTGAGCGACAGGGAGTTGAAATATCTGGGATTGGATCGCCAAAATCTGCCGATCTTCAATCCTGTTCAGGCCATTCGCCGAGACGACCTGTTCTAGCGCGATGCGGGCAGGTCTGGCGTATCATGCAAGCAGATCAGTGTTTGCATCCCCGTGGCGACATGTTTGCGGCGTTCTCCATCAACGCCCCATACATCGAGCTGGCAGATGGTCAGTGTGCGACCATTCTTGATCACGCGGCCGACAGCCTCGGTAAAATCTCCTTGCGCCGGGCTGATCAGGTTCAGTTTGAACTCGACCGTCAGGACCGTACTGCCTTCGGGGAAGAGGAGGAAATGAGCGTAACCGCCTGCGCTGTCGGCGATGGCCGATGTTCCGGCGGCATGGAAGTAGCCATGCTGCTGCGTGAGTTCTTGGCGGAACGGGAGACCTCGAGCCGCTACATGATGGTCGAAGCCTTTGTCCAGATCGACAAGGAGGAGATCGACCCCATTCTAAGCATAGCCACGAAAGCCGCCTGATCATGCCCTCAGGCCATCCGGATAATCATACCAGCTTGACGGACGTGCCCCCCCGTCATTGCCTAGGCCGTTCCCAGGGGGCTCCATCGCCTTTCTCCCTCGGCACCACCAGTGCGCGACCGGAGTCCGGGTGAGGCAGCTTCAGCATCGGCAGGTCGTAGATGCGCTGCAGGCGGACGGGCTGCATGATGTCGGCGACAGGGCCGCTGTCGAGGATCTTGCCGGCCCGCAGCGCCACGAGATCGTCGCAGAAGCGCCCGGCAAGGTTCACGTCGTGCAGCACCATCACCACAGTGAGCCCCTGCCGGCGGTTGAGCCCGCGAAGGAGCGACAACACCTCGATCTGATGCGCGGGATCGAGCGCGGAGGTGGGCTCGTCCAGGAGGAGGCAACCCGCCCCCTGCGCGAGGAGCATGGCGATCCGGGCCCGCTGCCGCTCGCCGCCCGAAAGGGTCTCCACGGGGCTTTCGGCCTGGTCGGCGAGGCCTGCCTGGCGCAGGGCGTCCTGCTGGCGGGCGCGGTCCTCGGCGCCGAAGCGGCCGAAGGCGCCGTGCCAGGGAAAGCGGCCGAGCGCCACCAGCTCGGCGACCGTCAGGCCGGGGACGTGGGGCGGCGTCTGCGGCAGATGCGCCAGTTGCCGGGCAAAGTCGCTGGCGGCATAGGCGGCCAGAGGTCGACCGCGAAACAGGACTTGCCCGGCGGAGGGCGCGAGCTGCCGCGTCATCAGGCGCATGAGGGTCGATTTCCCCGAGCCGTTAGGCCCGAGGATGCCGGTCACGGAGCCGCGGGCGATGCGGAGATCCAGCCCCTCAAGGAGTTGCTGACCGGCGATTTGCACGCTCGCCTGACGGAGGTCGAATTCTGGAGAGCTGTGGGTCATGGATGTCCTTCGCCGTGACGGGGCAGGGAGCCTTCCGCTGCGCGGCATCAAGCGGCACGCTTGCGGAGTTGCCAGAGAAAGAAGGGGCCGCCCAGGAGCGCTGCGAGCAGGCCGGGCGAGATTGGCCAAGGCCAGGCCAGCAGCCCGCCCACCCATTGCGCAAGGACCATGACCGAGGCGCCGGTCGCGACCGAAGCGAGGGCCGCCGGCGCGGTGGCGCGGAACCCCATTGTCGCCACGAGATGGGGTACGATCAGGCCGACGAAGCTGATCGGACCGAGGGCGATCGTGCCCGCGGCAGCGGCAAGAGACGCGAGCGCAAGCCCCGCAGCGCGGGCGGGCGTCACGGCCAGCCCGCGCCCTGCGGCGACCGCCTCGTCGAGCGCGAGCAGGTCGAACCAGCGCCGCAGGAGGAGCGCCACCGCCAGTACCGCGATCGCCACGCTCCAGGCCAGCAGAGCCTGGGCGAGGCTCGCGCTGCCGGTGGACCCGGAGAACCAGCTGAGGAGCGCTGCGCCTTTCGGCCCGCCCGAGGCCAGCACCAGCGTCAGAAGCGCCTGCGCCGTGCTGCCGAACCCCACGCCGATCAGCAGCAGACGCGAGGTCGCAAACCGGACCCGCGCGGCCAGCAGCGTCACCAGCGCCAGCGTCGCTCCTGCGCCTGTGGCCGTCAGGGCGAAGCGCGAGACGAGCCCGCTTTCCGGCAGGAAGACCATGGCCAGCGCGAAGGCAAGGCCCGCCCCATGCCCGACGCCGAGGAGGTCGGGGCTCGTCAGCGGGTTGCGCAGGAGGCGCTGGAGCAGAAGGCCCGAGAGCGCAAGACAGGCGCCTGCGCCGGCCGCGAGCAGCAGCGGCGGCAGGCGCCAGCGCAGGACGGCGGCCAGATCCCTGGCCGTGGTGAGGTGCAGGCCGGCTTCCGAGCGACCGATCAGCAGCGCGAGGGCGAGCAGGACAGGCACGGCAAGCGCCAAAGGAAGCAGTGCCCGCATCGGACGCCGGGGCCGGGCGAGCGCCGGCGGTTCGGGGCGCGCGGGAAGATCCGGGCTTCGCGATCCGAGCGACAGAAAAACGAGAAGCGGTCCAATGAAGAGGCCTGACGCCGCGCCGACCGGGACGTCCCCGGCAAGACCCGAGAGCAGCCGCGCCGTCTGGTCGGCAAGCAGCAGCAGGACCGCGCCCCAGAGTCCCGCGCGGGGCAGGTCGGGCCGGGAGCGACCCCCAGACCTGCCGCCCAGGCCGCGGGCGAGCGCGGGGCCCGCGAGCCCCACGAAGCCGATCAGGCCCACCGTCGCCACCACCGAAGCCGTGATCCAGGCCGCGGCGGCGAGCAGCAGGAGCTTGGTCCGGCGCACGGAGAGGCCGAGGCCCTCTGCGGTCTCCTCGCCCAGCATCAGAAGCTGGAGCGGCCGGTGCATCAGCCACAGCGCCCCCGCCACGGGGGCGGTCTGCGCGAGAAGGCCGAGGCCGGGTTGCCAGCCGGCCTGCGCCAGCGAGCCGGCCTGCCATGTCAGCAGCTCCTGCAGGAAATCGTGGTTGAAGAGGACGAGAAGCGCATGGGCGGCCGCGGCGCAGAGATTGACCATCACGCCGGCGAGCACCAGCGCCTGACTGTGCAGGCCGCGGCCCCATGCAACGGCCAGCACCAGGATCAGCGCCCCCGCGGCTCCGGTCAGGGCAAGGAGCCCCGGCGCGGCCTGCCAGAGAGCCGGAGCCAGCAGCAGCCCTGCGGCCAGTGCCAGCGAGGCGCCACCCGAGATGCCGAGGAGCCCGGGTTCGGCCAGCGGGTTGGCGAAGATGCGCTGGCAGACCTCGCCCGCCATCGAGAGAAGGAACCCCGCGAGAAGCGCCATGGCGAGGCGCGGCAGGCTGCTCTGGGTCAGCACGAGCCGGGCGAGCCCGTCGCCCGCCAGCGCCTCGGGCAAGAGGGGCAGCAGACCTTGCAGCGTGAGCGCGCCGGCGAGGAGAAGGAGAAGCGTGCGCGCCATGGATCAGCCTTGCATGAGGGCCGCGGCGACCGTTTCGGCCAGATGCCGGGCCGAGAGCAGCGCGCCCTGCGGATAGAAGCTGCCGATCCAGTGCGCACGCCCCGACGCGACGGCGGGCACCGCGCGCCAGAGGGCGCTCGCCCGCAGCATCCGCTCGGTCCGCGGCCGCATCGAGGCGATCTCGACCAGCAGGATGGTGGCGTCTTCCAGCCGGATCAGCTCCTCGAGAGAGGCGCGGTAGGTGCCGAGCGCAGTGACCGGGCCCGTCCAGGCGTTGGCGAGGCCCATCCGCGCCAGCACCGCGTCGGGCAGGCTGCCACGACCGTAGAGGGTGAAGAGCCGCCCCGAGAGGTCGGGGACGCAGACGAGGACGGAGCCGCGGTCCGCCGGCACACGCCGGTCCTCGGTCGTCAGGACCGCCTCCGTCCCGGCCACAAGCCGTGCAGCGCTGTCCGGCGCGAGGCCTGCGGTGGCGGCCATCTGGCGCGCGAGATCGGCGGCGAGATCGAGCCGGCTGCCATCCGTCTCGGTCGGCACGATCTCCACCGGGGCGATTGCGGCGATGCGCGGCGTCATCATCAGCGCCGAGGCCGGCGCGATGATCCTGTCGGGCGCGAGCCGCGCCAGATATTCGAGGTTGATCTCCCAGAAGGGCCCGATGTCGACCACGCCCGGCGGCAGGTCGAACGGCATGCGGCTGGCGAAATAGCCGCTGTCCGAGATCGCGAGCGGCGGTCGGTCGAGCGCGATCAGCGTCTCGGCCGCTGCCCAGTCGATGACGGCCAGCCGTGGGCCGGCCGTCGCCCGCGCAGGGACGGGGAGGGTCAGGGCCACAAGGCCCGCGAGGAGAGGACGGCGCGAGATCATGGGAGGACGACGGAGACGGCGGGCCGCCTCCGTCCGGATCCGTCAGAAGCCGATGGCGATCTTGGCCGTGACCATCCGCCGGTCGCCCTCGTAGCAGGAATAGGCGCTGGCGCAGGTGGTGAAGTACTCCTTGTCCGTCAGGTTCGTCACATTGAGCGCCAGCCGCGCGGTCTCGCTCAGCGCATAGCTCGCGCCGAGGTCGATCACCGTCCGGCCATCCACCTTGATCGTATTGCCGTTGTCGCCGAAGCTCGTGCCCACATGGCGCAGCCCGCCGCCGAGCGAGAGGCCGTCCAGCGCGCCCGCGCCGAAGCTGTAGTTCAACCAGAGCGACGCCTGCGACTTCGGCACCAGCGCGGGGCGGTTGCCCTCGTTGCCGGCATTGTCCTCGGTGATCTCGACATCGCTGTAGCTGTAGTTCGCCGCAATGTCCCAGCCCGAGCCGAGCGAGGCCTTGCCCTCGACCTCGATCCCGCGCGAACGGATCTCGCCTGTGGCGATGTTGTAGCCGGTCGAGATGCCGCCCGGCCCCAGTTCGGGCGTGAGCACGTTCGACTTGGTGATGTCGAACAGCGCCACTGTCAGCAGCGCGTCCGTGCCCGAGGGCTGATACTTCGCTCCCAGCTCCCATTGCTGGCCGCGGGTGGGATCGAAGGTACGGCCGTCCGAGCCGAGGCCCGCGTTCGGCAGGAAGCTCTCGGAATAGCTGAGGTAGGGGACGAGGCCCGAATCCGTCAGGTAGCTCACCCCCACCCGGCCCGAGAAATTGTCGAGATCGACCTCGCGCGCGGTTCCGGTCAGGTGGTCGTCGGTTCTGGTGCTGAGCCAGTCCTGACGCCCGCCCAGCGTGAAGAGGAAGCGATCCAGCCGGATTTCGTCCTGAACGTAGAGACCCGTCTGGCGATACTCTTCGGTGTAGTCATAGGCCACGGTCGTGGGGGTGGGAACGTCCACGCCATAGACGGGCGCATAGGGATCGAGCGAGGGCGCGGTGCCGTTCCAGCGGCGCGCGTCCGTGTCGCTGCGCGAATGGTCGAGCCCGATCAGCAGCTTGTGCGAGAGCCGCCCGGTCTGGAACTCGCCCAGGAGGTTGGTGTCGACCGCAAGGCTGTCGAGGCTTTCCGAGAAGCGCCGCGCCTGCCGCGTGAGGCCGGTGGCATCCGCCCCGATCATGGCGATCATGTCGAGATCGAAGTCCACGCGCCCGTAACGCAGGTTCTGGCGCACCGTCCAGCCATTGTCCATCCGGTGGCTGAACTCGTAGCCCAGCGTCTTCTGGTCCTGCTCGCTCCGCGAGAAGTTCGGGTCGCCCACGAGGATGTCGGTCGGCGTGAAGAAGATCGCCGTGCCGCCCGAGCGGTCGCGCAGCGCCTGCGCCGTGACGGTCAGGCTGGTGGCGTCGGTGGGTGCCCAGGTGATCGAGGGCGCCAGCATCAGCCGGTCGTCCTTCATCCGCGTGCCGTCGCCGTAGGAAAATTGCGTGTTCCCGTCGCGCGCCACGCCGACCAGCCGGTAGGAGAGCGTCTTGTCCTCGGTGAGCGCGCCCCCGAAATCGACCGCCGCCTGCGTCGTGGCGAAGCTGCCGTAGGAAAGTTCGGCCTCGCGCAGCGGTTCGGTGACCGGCCGCTTCGAGGTCTTGCCGACCACGCCGCCCGCATCGGACTGCCCATAGAGGGCCGAGGACGGCCCGCGCAGCACTTCGATCGTCTCGAGCTGGTGCGGATCGGTGCGGAAATGGCTGTAGTTCGAGGCGATCTGGCGCAGCCCGTCGAGATAGGCGCTGGAGGACTGGCCGTTGAAGCCGCGCAGCATGATCCATTCGAAGCCCTTGGGGTCCGGGCCGTAGGTTTCGATGTTGACGCCCGGCACATAGCGCAGCGCCTCGGTGACCGAGCGGGCGCCCTGCGCCTCCAGCTGGCGCGGGCCGATCACGCTGACCGACTGCGGCACTTCCAGAACGGGCGTGCCGCTCTTGCTGGCCGTGCCGCTGGCGCCCGCGACGAAGCTCGTGGCCCCGTTGCCGTCGCCCGCCACCCGGATCCGCTCGAGCATCACGCCGGCCGAGCCGTCCGCCGCGCCCGCGGGGATGCGCTGGAAGACGTGGATCGTGCCCGCATTGGCGAAGCGCCACGAGAGGCCGGTGCCCGCAAGCAGCGTCTCCATCGCCGCCTCGACGCTCATCGCGCCCTGCACCGGATTGCCCCGCACCGCCACAGCGCCCTCGTCGGGCATCACGATCGAGAGCCCGGCCACGCGGCCGATGTCATTGACCGCCCGCGTCACGGGTTTCGCCGGAATGTCGAACCGGTGCGGCACGCCTTGCGCCAGCACGGGGAGCGCCGCTCCGCAGAGAAGCGCGGTCGTCAGCAGCCGGGCCATACGGCCGGTCCGCCAGGGGAGAAGAGACTGCCCTCGCATGGAATATCCTTTGTCCTTCGTCACGGTGAGCACGGATGGCGAAGGTTCGGGCTTTCCATGCACTCATCAGGTTCACGTCCCGGGGCGGGGATCACTGAACCGACGGGCGCATCTTTTTCTCGGATGGCCCCTAGGGGCGCAGGATCCGGACGGATCCGGGCAGGCGGGTGATGGTCAGCCCCACCGTGTCGCGCAACGACTCGAGCGCCGCCTCGGGATGATCGAGATCGAGGCTGCCGGACACCCGCCTGTCTCCGAGGTCGCGCGAGGCAATGAGGATGTGCCCCGGCAGATAGCGCTCCAGCGTGGCGACCAGATCGCCGAGCCGCATCCGGTAGAAGGCGAACCTGCCGTCCTGCCAGCCCGATGCTTCGGCCAGGTCCACGGCTTCCACGGAAGGCCGACCCGGGCCGTCGACGCTGAACTGCTCGCCCGGGACCAGCGGCTGCTCGACCGGCAGACCGGGATAGCGGACGCTCACGCGGCCTTGCCTGAGGACGATCTGGCCGCCGTCCTCCAGCAGCCGGACGTCGAAGACGGTGCCATGCACGGTGACCTCGCCCTTGCCGAAGCGCACACGGAACGGTCGCGGCGATCTGGTGACCTCGAACGAGGCCGCTCCGCGCAGCAGCCGCAGAAGGCGGTCGGGACCGTCCATGTCGACGCGGATCGCGCTGTCCGCGTCGAGGAGCACCCGGCTGCCGTCGGGCAACGAGACGCTGCGGCGCTCGCCCCGGGCGCTCGCGTAATCCGCTCCGAGATCCTGCAGGAGATGGGGCTGGCGCAGCCAGAGGCCGCCAAGGCCGATCGCCAGGGCCAGCACCGCCACAGTTCCGCCGCGCAGAACGCGCCGCCGCCGGGCGCCCCGGTCCATCGCCGCCAGATAGACCGAGAGCGCCCCGGCCTCGGCTTCGGCAAGCCGCTCGCCGGGCGCGCGCGTCTCGCCCCAGAGCGCTTCGACCTCGGCCCAGGCGGCGACATGCGCGGGATCCTCCTCGAGCCAGACCTGCAGTTCGCGCTTCGACAGCGCGCGGCCGCGCAGGCGGACAAAGAGGTCACGGGCTTTCGCGCGCTGCGGCTCGGTCGGGTGGCGATCCCCAGTCAAGCCCCGACCTCTGCGGCGGCGGCGCAGGCGGCGACGGCCTTGGCCATGTGCTTGGCCACCGCGCGCTCCGACATGCCGAAAGCTCCGGCGATTTCGGAAAAGCTCCGGCCATGGACGCGGTTGAGCAGGAAGATGTGCCGGGTCTTCTCCGGCAGGGCGAGCAGAGCCAGATCGATCCGCTGCAGCGCGTCGCGGGCGCCCATCGCGTCTTCCGCCGAGGGCGCATGCAGACCCTCGTCGCGTCGGGCGGCCTCGGCCAGCAGCCGCGCCCGGGCCTGCTCCGCGCGCAGGTGATCGACGGCCGCGTTGCGCGCGCAGCGACTGAGATAGGCCGCAGGCTCCCCGTTCAGCCGCGTGGCACGCTCCCACAGACGCAGGAAGATGTCATGGACGATGTCACGCGCGAGGCTCGCGCAGCCGATCCGGCGGGCGATCTGCCGCTCCATCCGCTCGCGTTCCGAGACGTAGAGCTGAAGGAGGTGTTCGGACTGCACTGTGCGGGCCTGACTGTGAAGAGACGCGGCACCTTAAGGCCGCATGGAACTCCCGACAATATCGCTCGGCCATTCTGTCGTGGGCGTCCCGCGTTGCTTCTGCCGCCTGTCGGCAGATCCACTGGTCGGTCAGAACGCTCTGTGTCCCAACGATGGTGGTTAACGCTTCGGTGCTAACGACCACGCCATATGGGTCTGGAGCCTAAGACGCTCCACAATAAGCGGCGTCTCCGCCACAGCGCGGACGCTCGTTCAGACAGGACTTCGCATAGAACCCGAAAGACCACGGTGCCGATCTCAGGGGTGGCCATTCCTGCCTGGGGATGGACAGCGCTTAACCCCTCCTGTGCTCTGCGCCTGCCGCCACCTCGACGGTCACATGCTCCATCCCGGTCGTCTCGCGCACGCGGCCTTTCACGGCGCGGCGCACGTCGTCCGCCACCGCGCCCGGCGCGAGCTCGATCTCCAGCGTGGCCATGGGCCGCTCCTGAGTGATCGACCAGGCGTGGACGTGATAGGCGCGGGCCACTCCGGGCAGCGTGGCTTCGAGGTCGGTCGCGACGGCGCGGGCGTCGAAGCCCGCCGGCGCGCCTTCGAGCAGGATATGGCCGCTCTCGCGCACCACGGACCACGCCGAGCGCAGGATGAGGAGAGCAACCAGCACGGACAGGATCGGGTCGATGGGGGTCCAGCCTGTCCAGATGATGATGAGCGAGGCCGCAATCGCCGCAACCGAGCCGAGCAGATCTCCCATGACGTGCAGGGCGGCGGCACGGACGTTG
Organism: Cereibacter sphaeroides 2.4.1; assembly: GCF_000012905.2. Lineage (NCBI taxonomy): Bacteria > Pseudomonadati > Pseudomonadota > Alphaproteobacteria > Rhodobacterales > Paracoccaceae > Cereibacter > Cereibacter sphaeroides. The sequence continues at coordinate 21,652 of NC_009008.1, forward strand.
AGGTTGTCGCCCTCTGCGCGGCTGAGCACCCAGAAAGCCAGAACGTTCACCACGAGTCCCCCCACGGCGACCCAGAGCATCAGCCCGCCCAGCACCCCGTGCGGGTCGCGCAGGCGCTGGATGGCCTCGAAGACGATCCACCCCGCGATGGCGAACAGCGTGACCCCGTTCACGAAGGCGGCCAGCACCGAGAAGCGGTCGAAGCCGTAGGTCCGCTTCCAATCCGCCGGTCGCCGCGCCAGCCGGAAGGCGAACCAAGCCAGCAGAAGCGAGGCGAAGTCGGTCAGCATGTGGCCCGCATCGGCCAGAAGCGCGAGCGATCCGGAGATGAGCCCGCCGATGACCTCGGCCCCCATGAAGCCGCCCGTCAGGGCTGCGGCGATGAGGATGGCGCGTTCCTTGGAGCGGCGCGCCTCGGGCGTGTCATTGGCCGAGAGGGTCGGACCGTGCGAATGCCCCGCATGTCCATGTCGATGTGCGTGCCCATGCCCGTGTGCATGATCGTGCCCGTGACTGTGATCGTGTCCCATCACCGCACCTCCGCCCGAAGGCCCTTGTCAGCCGGGCGCGTGACGTGCGCGTTTATCCCGTGGTGGAGTGTGGGGGCATCGAAGCCCGGCAGGTCAGGGCTGCGGAGGTGGTGGTCGGTCATGGCAGTGCTCTTGATTCGTCTCGTCCCCATGGTAGATACGATCTACAGCCACTGTAGCTTCAAGGGGTGATCGCGATGCAGGGCCATTCCATCGGTGCGCTGTCCAAGCGCACGGGCGTAAATGTGACGACGATCCGCTACTATGAGGGGCGTGGTCTTTTGCCCGATCCCGGCCGCACGGGCGGGGGGCAGCGCCGCTACGGCGATGCCGAGCTGGACCGGTTGTCCTTTATCGCCCATGCCCGGCAGCTTGGATTCGACCTCGACGCCATTGCCGAACTGATCGCGTTGCAGGAGACACCCCATGCTGCCCATGGCGACGCGCACCGCATCGCGAAGGAACGGATTATCGAAATCCGGGATCGGATCGCGCGGTTGCGGCGGCTGGAGGCTGAACTAGTGCGCGTCGTGAAGACCTGCGACGGTCAGTCCGATGGGCAACCCTGCCGGGTGCTGCATGCCCTGGCCGACCATCAGGCGTGCGAAGGCGAGCACTGAGACCTGCTTGGGGTCACAAAGAGGTTCTGAACGTGAACACGTCGCGTGTCAGGGTGAACGCCCGGCCGGAGCATGCGCCAAGCGGCCATTGTGGACGACACTCGGTAGCTCTTATCGCTCTTCCCTATCGTAAACGGTTCCGCTCGAGCAGATAGCGGCCTGGAGGCTTGCCGACCATCTTTCGAAACATGGTCACGAAACTGCTGGCGCTTTCATAGCCGAGATCGATGGCGATGGCCTGAACCGACTGACCAGCGCTCAGGCGCCGCAAGGCAAGCACGATATGCAACTGTCGGCGCCAGCGGCCGAAACTCATGCCCACCTCGTCGGCCAAAAGACGGCTCAGGCTGCGCTCGCTGAGCGCGACGCGGGAGGCCCACTCCGCGACGCTCGCGTGATCCGCGGGCGCCGCGATCAACAGGTCGGTGAGCTTCTTCAGGCGCGGATCGCCGGGGATGGGCAGGCAGAGATCCTCGACCGGTGCCACAGCCAGCTCATCGAAGAGAACGGACACGATCCGCCCATCCGGGCCGTCGACGTCATAGAGGTCCGGCAGAGCGTTTGCCCGCATCAGCAACTCGCGGAAAAACCGCGACACCGCGATCGTGCAGCAATCTTTCGGCAGGTTCGCGGAGTCGGGAGGATCAATGAAAAGAGAGAGACACTCCACCTCGCCCGAGCCGAAAACGGAATGGGGCAGCCCGCTGGGAATCCACACGGCGCATTGCGGCGGTACGATCCAGACTGCGCCGTCGACCTCGCAATTGACGACGCCCCGCACCGTGAAAAGCAGTTGCGCCTTTTGGTGATGGTGCCGGGGCGATTGCTCCAGGGCGTCAAGGGTGGCGACCGCGTTGGCGGCCACCAACGCACGCGGGATCTCGTCGACATAGGCGAGCCAGTCGCGACGGACGTCCAGATACATCTCAGACCTCGGCATTTTCAGATCAGGCCGGATTGAAACATATCGTGGCAGGGTTGCGCAATGACGCCACGTGCCGGCTGGCGTATCTGGTGATCGCGCTCCGTTACTGGAGGGGCAGAGCTGACCTGCCAGACACATAGGCACAGGAGTTTCCACGTGATCGACAATGCCCCGGTTAAGCTCGCGCTCGCATGGCTCATCCCGGCAGTTGGTGCCGCACTCTTTGTCACGATCCAGTGCTTTTCCTATCTGAACGTCTATGTCGGCAGCGGCGGGACGATGCAGGCCATGACGTTCGATCCCGCCTCCTTGTGGGGCGTGTCCATTTTCTATGGCGCCTGGGTCCTCCCGCCCTTGCTGGCGCTGGCCGCAAGGCGCGCGACCGACTGGGCGATGCTCGTCTTCGGCGGTCTGCTGTTCATCATGAGCACGCTCGCTGGCGTCTTCGATGGCTTGCGCGATGGCGGCCATCTTGTGGGTCTGGAACTGCTGGCTGTCACGCTGCCGGGTGTGGTCGCGCTTCTCTTTACATGGCGGCACATTCGTTCGACCTGAAACCGTCCATTCTCGCCGGGAGACGACACATGCCCTTGGATATCACGAATTTTCCGCTTGTCTGGATGAGCTATGACGAAGCGCCCGATCACAACCACGACGAGGATTTCGCGGCACTCGAGGCGTGCTTCAAACGCGGCGCACCGTTTGTGATCCTGAGCGATAATGCTCCGACCGAAGACGAACAGCACGACCATAGCCAGGAAGAAAGGAAGCGCACTGCGCTGTGGATGAAGAAGCACAAGGCCGAATTGCGGACGCTGGTGCGGGCGATGATCGTGATTGAGCCGAGCGCCGGCAAGCGTCTGGCCTTCAAGACTTTCGGCGCGGTCTTTTCCAAATTCTGGGGTTTTCCGTTGCGGATTGCAGTGACTCGCAAAGAGGCGATGGACGTCGCCGAGAACCTGCTATCAGAGGGCGCGGGGTCTACAACATTCTGAAGAACAGCTGCGTGGACCGCGCGACGATGGTTTTCTGAAGATTGCAAGTTTCGCTCGAGCTTTGGTCGATCGGGCTATGGCGCAGTGGCCCGCCCCCATGGGGTGGTACGGTTTTAAGTGCATGACAGGTCTCGGCGCCACGGTTGAGGTGGCCGGCGTAGAGGGTGCGGTTGGCGAAGCCGGCCACTGCACGGCCAGTGGCGACGGGGGACGGTGGCCCAGCGATGAATGCGGGCGCCTCGTGTTGTAATGCTGGCGCCAGGTCTTGATCACGATCCGGGCTTCGGCCAGGCTGTAGAAGATCCGTCCGTTCAACGTCGCGGCCGTGGCCACCGCCCGCAAGATCGCGGCCCTGATCTGGCAGTTGCTGACGAAGGAGCCCCCGTATCGCTGGGCGCGTCCCGCCTTCGTGGCCGTGAAGATGCGCAAGCTGGAGTTGCGTGCCGTCGCCGCCAGGGCTCACGCGCCAGCGGGTCCCAGCCGCGACTACTGGATCAAGGAGATCCAGCATCGGGAAATCGAACTGGTCGCACAGGCCGAACTTGCTTACGCGCAGATGGTCGGGGCATGGAAGGACAAGCCGCCTAAGCCGCAGGGAGGATGAGAAAGGGGCTGTTCAACAACGTCCGTGTCGATGGCTACACGCCCATCCTCGAGGAAGAGGCCGAAGGCATCCCAGCGGTTCAGGACGTAGCGGAACGCCTTCGCCAGATCGCTCTTGCCCGAGATATAGTCGAGGTTCTCCTCGGCCCAGACCTTGAATGCCTTGACCTTCGGGCGGCTGTGCGCCTGCCGGACAGCGTGGCGCTCGTCGGCACTGCGGCCGTTGATCTGCGCTTCGATGTCGTAGAGCGCTCCGATCCGGTCCACCGCCTCACGGGCGATGTCCGAGCCGGTCTCTTTCTCGACCTCGAAGAAGGCCCTTCGCAGATGCGCCCAACAGGCTGCTTCCTAGAATGGGCCGCGCCGTTCCCCTCCGCAAGATAAAGATCCCTGAGGCCGGCGTTAGCATCGGCCTGCAGGATCCCATTGCCGGCCCCGAGGTGCTTTTGCGGGTGCTGGCCCTTGCGATCGGGCGAGAAGTGATAGGCCACGGCCGGTGGCGTGGCTCTCGACCAGGGCCGTTGGTCGCGGACATAGGCCCAGATCCGCCCCTCCTTCACGCCCTTGCCAAGCTCGCCCTTCATCGCTCTCTCTTTTTGCAACTGACACCCCCATGACGGGCGAGGGAAGGCGGATGTGACATCGAGGAGCGAGCATCCCCATGCGCAAACGGCTTGACCGGAACGGCCCCGTCACCGAAGTCCTGACCCTAATGCGGCGCCGGAAAGCGGACCCAGCCGGTGAAGGAATAGCGGTCGAGCTCGGGATAACCCGCCCAGACATCGCGGCCCAACGTGTCGGCGATGACCCGTGCATTGCGGAAGGCGCCAAAGCAGGACATGAGCTTGATCGGCCCCTCACGCTCGCGCCAGCCCTCGTCCACGAGATACCGGGCAAAGTTGCGGCCCGAGATCGGGCGTACGAAATCGGGGGCTCCGTCGCCACTCACATCGACGCTGGCGAAGATGGTGTTGCCCGCGCCATGCCCGGCGATGGTGTCCACCGATTCCTCGCGCCCCGGCGCCATCAGCGGGCGGCCCTCGCCTTCGCCCTCGCCGAAATCCAGCCGCATCGCGTATTTGTACCCGCCCGGGCGCCTCTGGAATCCGTTGGCGCTGGTTTCGGCCTCGGGCTGCGGCGCCATCACCAGAAGGCGCTCGTTCTCGCCCACCGCGCCGCGCGTGTCGACCGCCGGGGTGATCAGGTGCAGTTCGTCCTCGCCGATGGGCACCGGAATGATCTTGGCGTTTATCTTGCCCAGATAGGCGCCCGACATCAGGATCCCGCCACCCGCGCCGGCGCCAAAGCCCACCGCCATGCTGACGATGTTCCCGGTCGAGAAGAACGGCTGCTGATAGGCGACCGAGGTGACCCCGGCCGAGGCGGCGGCCCCGGTCAGCCCGCCGATGGCGCCCGAGGTGATGAGGCCGACGCGGGTGATCGCCGCCTGCGACCAGCCCGCGTTCAGCGCCCCGCGCATCGCGACCCGGCCCGCCGCGCCGCCCAGGCCCGCGCCGACCGCGCCCCCCACCGCGCCGCTCAGCAGGTCGATGCCGACCCGCGCGCCGGTGATCTTCTGGCCCGAGATCGCGGCACTGGTCAGATCCCCCGCGACCGAGCCCACGGCACCCGCCAGCGCGCCCGCGCCGATGCTGGCGGCCACGCATTCGGTGCCAAAGACCGCCGCCGCGGCTGCGCCCGCGACCCCGCCGGTCAGCACGGTTGCGCCGATGCCGACGATGGCCCCGGCGATCAGCCCCACGATCTCTTCCCAGCTCTGGCCCAGCGGGTCGGAGTTCGCGATCGGGTTGCCCATGGCATAGGCGTACCGGTTCATGGTGATGCGCGGATCGAGCGACAAGAAGCGCATGGTTTCCGGGTTGTACCAGCGCGCCCTGAGATAGGTCAGGTTGCTGACCGGGTCGGTGAACTGCGAATTCCAGTTGAAGCTGTTGGCGCGGTCGAGCGCGGATTGCGGTGTGACCGTGCCATAGGCCGAGATGGCCAGAGCGTTGCTGCTGGCCGAGGTGCGGTGCACATAGACCGATTTCGACGCCGCCGCATAGGCGGTGACCGATCCGGCGCTGACCCGCGCGACGGGCATCTGTCCCGCCCACATGAGCCCGTGCCATTCCGGCGTGCCCGACTGGGCATTCGCCGCCACGCTCACCATGGTCCCGGCCAGCGGATAGAACCTGTCCTCGGTGCTGCCGTCGATCACCGAGGCCAGCGCGCCCTGCGGACCATAGCTGTTGGACATCGAGGGCCCCGAGGCCATGCCGACATTGGTCAGCCGGTCGAGCGGGTCGAAGCCATAGGTCGACCCGTCCACGTCCCTGACCATGCGGCCATTGGCGTCATAGGCGGCAGCGCCCGAGGTGATCTGGTTCAGAGCGTTGTAGGCAAAGCTCTCCTGCTGGCCGTTCCGGGTGCGGGTCAGCACATTGGCGGCGCCATCGTAGGCATAGCTTACCTGGGTCGGCGACCCGCCGCCGGACGGGGCCAGCGTGATCCCCACCAGCTGCTTCAGGCCGTCATAGCTCATCGTCTTCGCGACGTTCACCGAAGGATCGGTGTTCACAGCCGAGGCGAGCGTCAGCGACACCAGGTTCCGCCAGCCGTCGCGGGTGGCGGCGGCGCTCAGGACGCCGATGCCCGCGCCGTCGGTGACCGCGACGCTGTCGTTTGCCCCGAATCCGTCATAGCCGAACTGCGTGGTCTGCGCCGTCGCGCCGCCCAGCACCTGTTTCAACAACACGCCGTTGGCGTGGTTGGCCGTGCCCCAGGTGTTGCTCAGTGTGACCCCGCCCATGGTCTGCGCGATGATCTGGTTCAGGGTGTTGTACGAATAGCTTGCCGCGGTGCCATCGGGCAGGGTCATCGACACCACCCGGCTGGTGGCGTCCTTGGTCAGCGACAGCGTCTTGCCATCGGGATAGGTCACGGACGAGGCCGTGCCGTCCAGAGAGTAGGCATAGCGCAAGGTGCCGCTCGGATCGGTGATATGGTCGATCCTGCCATTCGAAAGATAGGCGAAGGTGCGCGTCTGCCCGTTTGTGGTCTCGCTCAGCACCTGGCCTGCGGCGTCGTAGGCATAGGTCGTCTGGGTGCCGTCATAGCGGGTGCGGCTTTGCAGGGCGCTGTCGGTCGTGTAGCTCAGCCGTTCGATCTGCCCGGCCTGGTTCCGGATCTCGATCAGGTTGCCGACCGGATCATAGGTCAGCGTCTCGCTGACAACGAGGGGCTGCGCCGCGCCGTTATAGCTGACGTTGCGGGTGACAAGGATCGGATTGCCGTTCAGGTCGCGCTGCGTGGTGGTGCAGCGCGTCGCCTGCAACGCGGCGGTCGCGGGGGTGCCGGTGAAATCCACAACTTCGGAATTGCCGTCCGGCGTATAGGCGAAGGTCTTGACCGAATTCTGCACAACGTTGCCGCCGGTGATGCTGAAATGCGTTTCGGTCACCACTTGGCCAAAGCCGTCATAGGCCGAGGTCACGCGCTGCACCTGGCCCGCCTGGGGTGAGCCGCTGTCGGCATGGGTGTCGGTTTGGATCGTGTTGCCCAGCCCGTCACGGGTGATGACCGTGCGAAGATCGCCGTTCATCGAGGTGCTGACCGTTCGGGCCGCGTCATCGAAGATGGTCGTGCTCTGATTGCCCAGGGCATCGGCCAGGGCGATCTGACGTCCCAGCGCGTCATAGCTGATCGTCAGGGTCTGTTCGGTGGCGTCGGTCTCGCTCGCCTTCAGATCCAGCGCATTGAAACTCACGCGGCGCAGGGTACGCGACAGGCTGGGCGTCGATTGGGTTGGATCGCCATTGTCCATCATCAGGACGGCGCGCCCCTTTGCATCGTAGGTCGTGCAGAGGACATAGCCGTTGGACTGGGTCACGGTGCTGGTGTTGGTGCCGCCGCCACCGTTTCCGGCCAGAGTGTAGGCATGGGTCGTGACATCGCCCAGCGGGTCGGTTTCCTGCATCAGGCGCGCCAGCGGGTCGTAGGCATAGCTGCGCCGCGCGCCGCCGGGTTTGGTCTGGCTCAGGCAGGGTCCGCCCGGCAGGCGCATGTCGAAGACCGCGACCCGGGTGTGGCCGTTGGCGTCAGTCGTGTCGACGGTCAGCTGATGCGACGCGGCATCGTAGCTGTAGGAGGTCTGTTCGCCGACCGAAGCGACCGACCCCTCGGGACCGCTGTAGCCCTGGGCCCAGGTCAGGGTCCAGCCGGTCTGGCAGCCCCGGGGATCGAACTGGAAGGTCTTGGTCTTGTAGGGGGCGAAACTGCCCGCGCCCGCCGCCTGGGTAGAGACGGTGGTGGCGGCGATGGATTTCTGGTCGGCCGTCAGCCCATAGTCGATCCGCGTCGTCTGGCCGGTGACCGCATCGACGTAGTCGGTTCGCTGCGGCATCTCGCCTCCCCACGCGACCTGGAGAAAGCTGTGCGTCCGCTGGCCGGTCAGCCGGGGTCTGCCGCTGCTCAGGTCGTACTGGCTGCTCGACGTGATCTTTCCATAAAGATCATAGGCGACATCTGCCTGCGAATTGTCGGACCACGTGCCGCCCGCCGCGTCATAGACGCTGTGCACCGTCGTCACCGGTTTGTTCATGTTCACGCTTCGCGCATGGGCGTCGGTGACGATGTCGTAGGTATAGGAGGTGCGGTGCGCCTCTTGCGCATGGCCGTTTGCGTCCACCAGATAGGCATGCTCCGTCAGCGGGCAGTGCAGGTAGTTGAAGAACACCCGGTTGGCGGCAATGAGTGCGCCGCCCGCGTCGCGGCGCTGTTCCAGCACGTCGTACTGGTAGGCGGTGTTGTTGCTGTCCATGAGCCCGTCCGAGGCCGTTCCCATCCGGTACCCCGCGGTTGCCCCGGTATAGGTATTGCCGCCCGATGCGGTGCCATAGCTGTAGTCGCTCCGGTCCAGGAACGCGCCGCCCGGTCCGGTCCGGGTCATCGACTGCACGGCCGGGCGGGTGCCGGAATTCCCTCCGGCGTCGATGTAGCGGAGGCCGGTGTAGGCCAGCGTCGTTGTCATCCCGGTGGGATAGGTGATCGCGCCGACGACCGTCGTGCCCGAGGCCGAGGCATAGCTGAAGGCGGTGACCGCGCCGATCTGGTTGGTGACATGCTGTACACCCTGGCTCGAAAACGCCACGGTCACGCTCGATCCGTCGGGCAGGGTCAGCACGATCGTGCCGCCGGAATAGCCGAACGTGACAACCTGGCCGAAACTGTCGGTGATGCTGGCTAGGCTGTTCTGGAACACGTCGCCCAGCGGGTTGGTATAGGCATAGCGCAGCATGTTGCCGTAAAGGTCGGCATGCGCGATCAGCTTGCCCGTGGCGTCGAAATAGCTGATCGATCCGTCGTCATAGCGCAGCATGAACCCGTATGTCCCGCCGCCGCCCGGAACGGGCTGCGGCGGGACGACGGTCTGGAACAGGCGCCCATGGTCGTTCAGATAACGCAGGCCGGATTGATAGCCCGAACTGTCGGTCCAGCTGGGGTCAATGACAAAGGTCTTGCCCTCGACCGTCAGCGATTGCCCGGCGGCGACGAAGGGCAGCCCCCAGCCCCAGCCCTGCGGCAGGCCCAGCTGGCCCGACGCCCCCGCGGAATAGCCCAGCGTCAGCGACAGGCCGATGGCGTCGGTGATCCCGCGCAACTGCACCAGCGGCAGCGACACCACCAGCGACCCGGTATTCCTGTTGATGTATTCGTTGCTTTGCAGCGACTGGTTATAGGCCTGCGAGCCCTGATATTGCGACGACGTCATGACATGCTCCCTGGGTCCGGTTTCACGCCTTGGGGCGCCCGGCTATGGAAAACGGGGCCGCGGCCTACGGACAGGCCGCAGCGATTGTCAGAATGTCGGTGGGATGCGCGCGATCAGTTGTGCGCGCCGGGCTCGAAAATCATGTAGAGGGGGCCCTGGCTGCCGGAATCCCATGTCAACTTGGTCGAGTTGCACAGGTGCCCGGTCGAGCAGATGTAGGTGTCGGGCGAGGCGTTGTCGATTTCGATATGGTTCGAGCTGAAGATCGGATGCGACATGTGCGCCTGCACCGAGCCGGAATAGCCGCCCGCCGAGGCCGAATAGCTCAGGATCCAGGTCGAGGTATCGGTGGCGCAGGTATCGCCGCCCGACGACGAGCCTTTTTCCTCGACATAGCCCACGGAAACGCAGGAAACGCCTGCCTGGCTGGCCACGACCGAAGCATCGTGGCCGATATCGTTCATGCAATGATCCGCGCTGCCACCGGCGGTGAAGCTGAAGGTAATGGGTTGCGCGGGCGTGACCGCGAGATAGACGCAGGCGTTCATATTCGCGCCGGCCCCCGCAAGGGCGGCGGTCCCGGTCATGACCATCAATGCGCAACCGGCGGCAAGAAATAGCACTCTCATGGGACTCTCCACTTACTGGACGCCGGCCCGAAATCAGTCCGGCGATACAACCACGAGTTGCATTCCGCTTCGATTCGCACAACAATTATTCGTGAAGTGCGGCGGCTCTGTTGCACAATTCGGGTAAAAGGCGTGCTTCCCCTTTCCCCGGACGGACCTATCCTTTGGCCTCTGTTATGGGCGTGCCGAGTGCGGTGAAGCCGTTGAGGACGGCAACCCTGACCTGGAATTCGGCGACCTGACGGTCGAACTCGCGCGCGGAGAGGCGCTGGCTCAAGAGCTTGGCGCGGTGCATCTTGGTCTCAGCGCAGCTTCTGCGGTGATACCCGCTCCATCGTCGCCAGATGGTCCTGCCGAGCCGATTCGAGGTCCGCAGGATCTCGTTGCGGGCCATGGCCCCAGCGGTGTCGGGCTTCCATGGTTCGGCGTTCTTGCGCGGTGGGATGACGCAATCGGCACCGCCGAGATCGTCCGCGCCACCTGACGTCAGGGGAACAGGCAGTCACGCCTCTAGGTGACTTTCTGCAACCACGCGGTTGTCGCTGGGCGTGAGATTGCCCTAAATTGGCTTTGAAGTGCAGTAACTCGTAGAATCTCCAACTTGGGGGAGATGGATTGTTATACTACAGGATGCACATGAAGATGGCGGAGATGTTTTCTTCGCTCAAAATTTACGGCACATTCAGGCCTGAGGATGGGGTTTATGTAATTCTCATTCCTGGCACAATTGGAATCGCAGTTATCGGGATAATCAGCTCATTCATTTTTGTGCCAAGAGGGCTGCAATTTCTGTTACTTCCGCCATTCCCCGCAGGCGCTGCCATTTACCTGTTTATGTGCCACAGGAAAGCGAACCGGAAGTGAAATCATGGCAACCAGTTCTGTGACCGGTTGGTTGGCGTTCAGGCCGATCGACAAATTTTAACGTTCAACCCTCGAAATAGAGCCGCCTCATCTCAAGTCCGGTCGGATCCATACGTTGATGAACCCCGTATCCAGCGCAACGAATGGTTCGAGTTCAATTTCAATGCGCGAAGCCTCCCAGCAACCAAGATAATGGAATATAAGCTTGTTCTGACGGTGCAGCGCCGTCGAAACTTCCGATCCATTGATTAATACGATCGCGACATTATTCTCCGGCACGTTCGTTTTGTCACTTACGTCGACGCCGTACTCCTTGAGCGAACGATCGACGCGGGTGTACTGGCCCACGACGCAGATCGTGCCGGTTTCGGACAGACGAACTCTGGTTGCCCCCGCCTCCGCCTCCGTCGCCAGCCAGTCGAGGAGAGCCGCGGCCGAAGTCATTTTGGGCGCGGTGACCTGCGCGTGCGCAGCCAGCGGGAATATGCCGCCCGCTACAACGGCGGCACAACAGCACTTTATCAAATGGCGCAACCGAGACCTTTCCCCACATGCCATCACATCATCTTCCGCCGTGAGAGCTCGGCTCAACCACCTGGCCAGCCATCGTGGCATATAGTTCATTGGGATCCTCGCACGAAAATGCCGCCGACCACGCCGAAGTCAAGGCGCTTGACGAGCTTGTGGGTTTGGCCGGATCGTTACCCGAGGTCGCATGGAGAATGATCTCGCGGGCACCTCTTCTGACCGCTCCTGCCAGCATGTCGTAACGGCGGGCGAGGTGTGCCATCTTCTCGGCCCGCGCCTCGCTCTCCTCCTGCCGGTCGATCCGCACCATCTCGTTGATGGAACGCTGGACGTCGGCTTCGAGGTGCGCAAGCCGGCTGGCGATCTTGCCCTTGGTGAAGTTGCAGTCGCGGTTGTTGAACGCCTTGAACTTGCTCCCGTCGATGGCAACGCAGTCGCCCTTCAGCACGCCGATCCGGCAGCAGAGCTCGATGAATTGCGCGCAGGTCTTGCGGATGGCAACGGCGTTGTCGCGCCGGAAGTCGGCGATGGTCTTGTGGTCGGGCACATCACTTCGACGTTCCAGCCAGCCTCCCGCTCCAGGCGGCGGCTCGACGGGATACGGTTGAGGTATCAATATATGAACAGCTTGAGCAAAACTGCCGGGTGATACCCCGGCCGACCGGTGCGTGCCGTAGCCGATCGGACGAAGCCGAGCGAAGGAAGTTCCAACTCCCCGACGAAAAGATCGACGACACGGGCGAGGGCGTCCTCGCTGATCCAATCCTCAAGCCGGTCCGGGAACAGCAACGTCTGGCTGCGCTCGACCCCCTCGATGAATCCCGCCATCCCGAACCCCTGTCGACCTCGGAAAGTCTACCACACACAGGAGTTTCCACACAGCCTCGGCCGGCCTTGCCTAGCGTCCTGCTTGCCGGCCCCCACATCGCGCCGGTGTATCGACCCAGCGGAATCTGCACAGGTCAATCCGCTAAGGCGAATGATTAAGCGGGAGTGTTCATGTCCAGCGCCAGATGCGGGCGGCGATAAGGATTTGGGATCCGCATCAAATGTCCTCCAGCACCATTGAGGTATCCGCGCCCGCGCCGCCTCCCAACCGACAATTAATTGGCGCGTTGATCTGCCTCGGCGGCGCCAATGGTTCTCAGCGTTTCACCCAGCTCAGGAGCTGAAAAGTAGTATTCGGATGAAAGGCGGAATGCCGTGACCCAAGGCTGCGGCTTATGATATATGAAATCGAACCTGATATTCTCATCGGGTGCGCTTAACTTAGAAAGCGAAATGTCCGCTGGAATTACAAAGCATGTTTGATATGCGTAAACGTGGAATTCGTATCCCACATGGCAGGCCTGCGCTCTTGGTCCAGAAAAGTTAAGGTGTGCCTCTGCAACGCGTTCCGAGAAATAGCCGGAGTGCGAAAAAACTCTTTGATCCGCTTTTCGCGCAAGAAAATGATCCAGCGCCACCAAGAATGGGGAGGCAATCAGCATCGTGATTGCGATTTGTTTTGTGGTCGGCGCTGAAAGATTAATCATTCATGCGACCGCAAAGATAACATGTTAATCGGGGGTGTGTTCTCCTAAGGTGACAAAACTGTTGTTTGGGCCTCAAGGATTCCTTGCGGAGCAGGTGCAGCGGATCGGCGAAGCCTTCGATCCGCGCCTCACGGATGCGACATAACCGGCTCGGCGAGAAGGGCGAGGCGCCCGCGGCGCCGGGACGAGAGGGTATCATGGCTCCGGTCACCTCCGCTTGCGGACGGAACTGGAGCCGTGGACCGGCAACGCCGGGGTCACGCCCAGATCCCTCGAGGCCAATGCCGCGCGGGTTCTCTCCGGGCAATCCGGCGAGGTAAGCCGCGACCTGCGACCGCGATATATCGGCGAGCCTGCGATCGAGCTTTGCCAGTTCATCCGTGAGGCGGGCGCGCAGCCGCTCGCAAGGATGGAACGTCGGCTCGGGGCTGATGATGCAGGGCAGCAGGTCGCGCATTGCCTCGACCGTGAGCCCGGCATCGGCCAGTTGTCGGATCATGCAAGCCTGCTCCAGATCAGCGGGGCTACCCGCGAGCTTCTCGGCTGGCACCTGTCGCGCTCGGGCAAGGCCTCCACGGCCGCGAGCCCGCTGGAACATGCGCTGATCAACCGGTTCGGCACACTCGGCCGTCCTCGGCACGACAGGGCACGACCGGACAGCTCAGCGCATAGTCGTCCTTGGAGGGCGGCTGCGTGGCGGTCATGAGACCCTGCATTCCGGTGCCCGCCGTCACCATGTCGGTCGCGGTGCCGCCGGTCACGCAACCGGAGAGCGTCAGCGCCGCCGCCAGAGCGGTTACGGTCTTAGCGATCTTCGTCATTCCTTAACCTTACTCGTTGATTTTATTACATAATTATCATTATCGGCTCGACGGTTGTAAGCGCAAAGTAGAATTGTCGCATCCAAGCAAAGTAGAACTGTCGCCTCTTCCTGTCGGGACAATGGAGGATCGGCGGCATGGGATGGGTGCTGATGAGCGAGCGCGAACTGAACCGCATCGAGATCCTGTCGAAGGTGCTCGATCGGAGGATGACGACGACGGAAGCCTCGGTTCTGCTGGCGATCGGCCCGCGTCAGGTGCAGCGTCTGCTGCGACGGTTGCGCGAGGACGGCGCGGCGGCAACGCGGCACGGGTTGCGCGGGCGACCGTCGAACCACCGCCTCTCGCCGGGATTGCGGGACCTTGCGCTGGCCCTCGTGCGGGAGACCTACGTCGATTTCGGCCCCACGCTCGCGGCCGAGAAGCTGGCCGAGCGCGACGGCCTGCATGTGTCGCGGGAGACGCTGCGGAAGTGGATGGTCGAGGATGGGCTCTGGCTGTCGCGTCCTCAGCGCCGGAGGTTTCACCAGCCGCGGCTGCGGCGCGAGCACCTGGGCGAACTGGTTCAGATAGACGGGTCCGATCATCATTGGTTCGAGGATCGCGCACCAGCCTGCACGCTGCTCGTCTTCATCGACGACGCGACGAGCCGGCTGATGGAGATGCGCTTCGTGCCCTCCGAGAGCACCTTCGCCTATTTCGCGGCGCTGGAGTGCTACCTGACGCGGCACGGCAGGCCCACGGCTTTCTACTCCGACAAGCATTCGGTCTTCCGCGTGGCGAGGCAGGACGCGCGGACCGGCCATGGCATGACGCAGTTCGGCCGGGCGCTGGCCGAGTTGAACATCGAGATCCTCTGCGCCAACTCCTCGCAGGCCAAGGGCCGGGTCGAGCGGGCGAACCGCACCTTGCAGGACCGGCTGGTCAAGGAGATGCGGCTTGGGCAGGGCATTCCAGCGACATGNGAGGGCCGGGAACGCCTTCCTGCCCGGCTTCATCGAGCGGCACAACGCGCAGTTCGCCGGACGATCCCGGCCGTACCGAGGGCCGAGAAGCGGTTCGTCAGCGCGATACGGATATGGATTTCAGCGGCCCGGCGGTCCGGTCATCAACCGCTCAACGCCTTCGGCACGGCCGGGATCGTCCGCGGGGCGTGAAGTCGAAGGGGGAAGGGGCGAGCGTGCCTCAAGCCGCTGTTGTGCAACAACGCCGGTCCGGGTCGGAGCCCGGCCGGGTGCGGAGCGGCTGCAACGGACCGTGCCATAAAGGCCACGCCACGGGGCTATTCGCGGGATCTGCCGGGCGCTCTTGTCTTGCCGTCCCCCGGGGCCTACCTTCGCCGCATGTTGACGCTCCTTCATATGGCCGGAGTCCGGGCCTTCTGCGGTTCGCCGCTCACGCATGCTCTGCCCCGGGCAGAGGCGGTCAACCGCTGACGCCTCTTCCCGGGGCGCGTCGTCTTCCCAGATCCGGATCTGCCAGGCGGACATCGTCCGCAAGGAGCCCTCATGCTTCCCCGTCCGAAATCCCGGCGCCCGAGGGCGCGGGGCGCGTCCTGCATGGGTCCGGCCCCGCGCCGGGCCGGAATGCCCGGGCCGCGCTGACCGGCTGAGGCGCGCGGCCTGA